>NZ_AUGI01000032.1 GCF_000422585.1 Hugenholtzia roseola DSM 9546 | reverse complement strand
ACAAGTATACGCGCCAGCATTGGAGCATTGAAAATCAACTCCATTGGCAGTTAGATGTTACCTTTGGCGAAGACACCGCTGCAATCAAGCGCGAAAATGCAATCGTCAATCTGCATATTATTCGCAAATGGGCGTTATTTCTGCTCAAGAAAGACCCTGATAAAATGAGCATCAAAAGAAAAAGAAAAAAAGCCGCACGAAATTTAGCATATCTCCAGACAATCCTTAAAAACTAACTTTTGGTGCGGAAGCCCTAAAGACTAAGGCAAAAAACGAAGGCGAAAGATTTTCTACTTTTTAGCCTAAAAGACAGAAAATCCAAACAGAAAATCACAACAGAAAACCCCATTTAATTGCCCTTCAAAGGGCTTTTAAATGGGGTTTTGGTATCGCTACCAAAATAAAGTCCTTAATAAAATCCTTGTGCTTTTATTGGAGGATAGATTCCAAAATCATCTTGCCATCGAGATTTGAAAGCAGCCCGTCGGCGGCGCGTTCAGGGTGTGGCATCATACCAAAGACGTTGCGCCCTTTGTTGCAAATGCCTGCAATGTGGTCGAGCGAGCCGTTGGGGTTTGCCTCTTGGCTAAGATTGGCTTGGCTATCACAATACTGAAAGAGAATTTGGTCGTTCTCTTGTAGGCTTTCTAAAATCGGGGCGGGTGCGAAAAATCGCCCTTCGGCGTGCGCAATCGGGATTTTATAGGCTTTTGTGGTATCGAGGCTCTGCGTAAGGAGGCTTTTTTGTGTCTTGGGTCTGATAAAGACATTTTTGCAGGTGAATTTTTGGTTCAGATTGCGCAACAAGCCGCCTTCTAAAAGCCCTGCTTCGGTCAGGATTTGAAACCCATTACAGATGCCCATAACATAGCCGCCGCGCTGGGCATGCCTGACGACTTCTTCCATAATTGGCGAAAAGCGTGCTATCGCACCTGAACGCAAGTAATCGCCATAGGAAAAGCCACCGGGCAGGACGATAAAATCACAACCTTGTAAGTCGTGGTCTTTGTGCCAAAGTTTGATAGTAGGTGCGCCCAAAGCCTGTGAAAGCGCATCAACCATATCTTGGTCGCAATTAGAGCCTGGGAATACGACAACGCCAAATTTCATGGAAAGAGAGAAGTTAGGGAAAGAGAAGGGAAATAAGAAAAGAACCCACCTTCTTTTCGCGCCTATTCGCTAAAAGAAGATGGGCAAAAGGGCTACTTTTTCTTGTTTTTGTCGGAATTTTTATCTGCTTTTTTGCTATCCTGCGCCTGACGCTTTGTCTGGTTTTGGCTTTGTGCCTCTTGTGCGGCATCTTGCATATTGCGCAAGGCATCATCCAAACGCTGACGGAACTTCGATTTCTTGGCACTGCCCGTAGCCGACTCTTGGCGGCGTTTGTCTAAAATGGCTTTTATTTTTTCCTCATTGACAAAAAACTTCCTAATCAAGACGTTTTGGCTTATCGTAATAAGGTTTGAAACCAAATAATAAAGCGTCAGACCCGAAGGAAAGCTATTCAAGACAAACATAAAAATAACAGGCAAGCCGTAAATCATAAACTTCATATTGATAGGGCTATTAGCAGGCGTGGTAGGGGTCTGTCCGCCAAAAGCCGTAACTGCAATCTGTGAAGCCGTCATAAGGACGGTAAAAAGGCTGATGTGTGCGCCATAGAAGGGGATAGAAAAGGGCAAATCGAGGATAGAGTCATACGTCGAAAGGTCGGCAGACCAAAGAAAATTTGCTCCTCTTAGCTGTATGATACTGGGGAAAAAGGTAAAGAGCGAGAGAAAGATAGGCATTTGCAGCAGCATTGGGATACAACCGCTTAAAGGATTGACTCCCAATTCACCATAAAGTTTCATCTGTTCCTGCGATTGTTTGCTCATATCATCGGGATACTTTTCGCGAATGGCGTTCAATTCAGGCTGCACCACTTTCATACGCGCCTGCGAGAGGTAGGCTTTGTAGGTGAGCGGCGAAAGCAAAAGTTTGATAAGCAAAACCATCACGATAATAATGACCCCGTAATTGCTGATGTAGTTTGCAAGGAAATTAAAGAGGTGCAAAATTACGTAACTGATAGGCGAAAGTACCTTCCAACCCAAATAGACATTGTTTTCAAAACCTTCACTTACCTGCTGACAAACTAAATAGTCGTTGGGTCCGAAATAAAAGCGCGTCTTTGCTTCGGGCTTTAAAGCGGCTAAGGGAAGACTTACCTTTGCGGTAAAACTTTTCTCAACTTGCTGGTTATCAGTTTCTACCGAGGAGGTAAAGGCGGCTTTTTCCATGCCCGTTTCTGCAATAAGGGCGGCATTGAAGAAGCGTTGTTTGAGCGCAAACCATTTAATTTTGCCTTCTACCTGTTCTTCTTCTTTTGAAGTAGAGGCTTCGGGGAGCTGGTCGAAATCGCCTTCATTCGTGTAAAAATTGACGGTAGATTGGCGGCGGCTCTGGTCTAAATCTTTTTCTAAGCGGCGTAGGTTGTACTGCCAATCGAGGGCAAGGGCAGGAGTCGCGATTTGGTCTTGAATGGCATCAAAATCGGCTTGGTAGCTCACCTGATAGCCTTTTTCATCTATGCTAAAAGTTTGGCTGATGGCTTTGCCTCCCAAAAGCAAGGAAAAAGTAATGCTTTTCTTATCGTCCGACACTTGGGCTTCAAAAAAGCGGCTCTCTAAGGGCAAGCCCTCTTTTTTCAAGGGCAGCGACCACTGAAAGCGGCTACTTTGTGCATCAAAGAGGAGCAGTTCGTTGCCCAAATAATCTTTGTATTGCTTCAAGGTTGCGGATTTTATCTTGCCGCCTTTGTTAGAAAAAGTAAGGCTTAGGTCTTGATTTTCAATCGTAAAAAGTTTTTCTTCGCCTTTGATACCTGCCGCCCAATCGCCTAATTGTGCGCTAAGGGCAGAGTCCGAAAGGGTCTGCAAAAGTTTTTCGACTTGGCTAATTTCTTGCTGCGGCAAGTCTGCCTTTTGTGTTAGGCTATCAGCCGAGATAGGCTGCGTTTGTTGGGTCTTTTCCTCATTGGGCTGTGGGCTTAGGAAAAGCATATAAAAGACCAACATGGCGGTTAGGACGACAAGTCCTACAACTTGATTTTTTTCCATTGCGTATTGCGAGAGATTTTAAAGCGCAAAAGTACAAAGAAAATCTCTAAAAGTAGGGGTCAAAAGGCTTTTTTTCGCCTCCTATCCTTTGGCTTAGTGGCAGGCTTGGATATAGTTTGAATATAGCTTGGATATACTTGGGCTTAATTTTCGTATCTTGCCCTCCCTTTTTCAAATCTGTTCATGGAAAAAATATACGAAAGCCATTGCGGTAGTTTGCTTTTTGATATAAAAGTCCCTTGTTTTCATATTATTTGGCAGGAGGTATTAAACCTACCTACCGTTGTGTCTTTCTGCGAGGCAATAGTGGAACAGCTACAAAAGCATCGCGTTTTTTTGCCCACTCTTGCTCACTTTTTTGCCGACACGCGCCAACTTTCTACCATTCCCGCCGACATTTCAACCTATTGGCGCGAGGTTTGGAATCCGCAAATGTATCAGGCAGGGGGACGCTATTTGGCAATATTGCCAGCAGAGGCGTTTTTTGCGCAGCTCATCTTGCAAGACTATGCGTGGGACTTAGGAAAAAATCGCCTCTATGAAGGGGAAATAGACGTGCGCTTTTTCCAAAGCGAAGAAGCGGCAAAAGTTTGGCTTATGCAGATGCGAGCTACTCCCGAATAGGGCGCAGCCAGATAACTTAACGGCAGCAAGAGGGCTTTGGTCTGAAAAGCAGCCCCTTTGGTCGGAAAAAGGCGTAAAGTGGTTTTGTATTTGCGCTGATAGCCACAAAAGAAAAGCGAAATGCAGACAGACTTTCCTTTAAGGCAAATAAAATAGCCCATTTAGGCGTTATAGAGGCGTGGTTTTTTCTTTTTTTTGTATCTTGTTTGCACCTTAAAAAGGCATACTTAGAAAAAAGTGTTACGCTTCTCTTATCTTTGTAGCCTCAGAGGGAGTAGCTTCTTGTTGCCTTCTTGCGAAAAAGAAGTGTTTTTCCGTTTTTGTTCGTTTATTCTAATTGCCCATACGCCCATTTTATATCCTCACTATCTATATGAAAAGACTGCTTCTACTTTTGTTCGTTTCTCTTGGCTGCTTTTTGGCTTCGAGTAGGATACAGGCTCAGGTCTTGCAGGGAATTGTTGCCATCAATAATGGCAGTAGCATCACAAATGACAAGGAGGGGCGTGTGGTTCTCAAAATCTTTGCCAAGGGCGCAGCCCAAATGCGTATCTCCAACAACGGTAGCTTTATTGGGGCAGTTTGGAAGCCCTACGAAACACAAATCAACTGGCGCATAGACCCTTCCGAAGACGGCATCAAGACCATCTTCGCCCAATTTCGCGATGCTTCGGGCAGCATCATTTCCGAAACGGCGATAGCACAAATCGAACTCGATACACAGCCGCCCACCAACTGTTTTGTTACAATCGCAGGGGGGGCGGAATATACCAATGCGCCCGATAGAAAAGTATTCATCGAATTAGGGGCAGAAGATGTCCAGCAAATGCGCATCAGCAATCGCGGCGACTTCCTCAATGCACGTTGGTATCCTTTCCGCAATCAAATTTCAGATTGGTATTTGGCAGGGGGCGAAGGTACGCGCTATGTCTATGCACAATTTAAAGACTTGGCGGGCAATCTTTCCGAAATCGTAAGCGATACCATTATCGTAGATAAAACGCCACCACAGCAGACGGGTTTTAAAATCAATGGCGGCGCACTTTTTACCACACAAAGAGAGGTAAAACTACAATTTCACGCCGAAGGTGCAGCCGAAATCGCCATCATGGGCGAATCTGAATGGATACCCTACACCAATGAAGTAAATTATACCCTGCCCGACGAAGACAAAGACCATGTAATTGTCGTTAAGTTTAAAGATAAAATGGGCAATCAGTCGAAGCCCTCCTATGGGCGTATCCGTTTGGATAGACAAGCTCCACAAAATCCGAAGGTAGTCATCAATGGAGGTAATAAATATACCAAAAGCCACCGCGTCAATGTCCGTTTGGCAGCCATCGAAGCCTTCGAAATCAAGGTCAGCAATCAGCCCGACCTACGCGATGCCGATTGGCGTGCCTATACCTATCAGCTTCCTGCGTGGAGTTTTCTCGACGTTAGCGACGGCACTAAAACGATTTATGTGAAATTTAGAGATAGGGCAGGAAACGAAACCGAAGTCATCACCGACGACATCATTTTAGACCAACAAGCACCCAGCAATCCACAAATCGCAATCCTGACCAAAGAAGGAAAAGAGGGCTATACAGGCAACAAAGAAGGCTTAGTAGATTTAAAACTCAATGCAGACGAAGCCCGCTATATGATGATTAGCAATGCAGGCAACTTTTTCGAAGGCAAGTGGGAAATCTACCGCGATAAGGTAGAAAATTGGAAGTTGAGCAGCGGCTCTGGCGATAAACAGGTCTTTGTCAAATTTCGCGACAAAGCAGGTAATATCACCGCGCCCATTTCGGCAAAAGTGGTCTTAGACTTAGAACCACCCATCGACACGCGATTGGCTATCAATAAGATGGCAAAATACACCAACCACCCCGAAGGAAAGGTCGAACTCTTCCTCTTTGCGCGAGGGGCAAGCCTATATGCAGCCTCTAATTCTGACAATTTTGAGGGCGCGAAGTGGGAAAAAATGACCGAACAGCCCGTTACTTGGCAGCTCGATAAGCCTTCGGTAGAAGGTTTGAAGAAAGTTGCCGTCCGCTACCGCGATGAATCAGGCAACGAAAGCCAATCCGTAACCGCTGAAATTATTTTAGACCGAAAGCCGCCTTATGATGTAGATTTGCTCATCAATAGGGGCGATACCATCACCAACCACCCCAATAAATACGTCATCTTACAAACTTCGGCACAAGAGGCAACGCAGATGATTATTTCAAGCAGCAGCGATTTTTCTAATTCGCGTTGGTTTAATTATATTGATGGTAAAAATATAAACTACATCTTGCCCGGT
Source organism: Hugenholtzia roseola DSM 9546 (assembly GCF_000422585.1). Lineage (NCBI taxonomy): Bacteria > Pseudomonadati > Bacteroidota > Cytophagia > Cytophagales > Bernardetiaceae > Hugenholtzia > Hugenholtzia roseola. The sequence continues at coordinate 133,179 of NZ_AUGI01000032.1, read as the reverse complement.
GATGACGGCATGAAAGAAGTCCATGTGAAATTTCGCGATGAAGCAGGAAACGAAACCGAACCTGTCATGGCGAAAATCATGCTCAAACGCACGCCGCCTATTGCAGGAACAGTCAAAATCAATGATGGCGACAACGGTACAAATTTCCAAGAAGTAACCCTAAGCCTCAACGCACAGGGCGCACATGAGATGATGCTTTCCAATCGCATCGATTTCCCTGATGCCAAGTGGGAGCCTTTCCAGCCCTCGCGCAAGTTTGTTTTGCAGGGTGAAGATGGCGTAAAATTTATCTTCGCACGCTACCGCGACAGAGCAGGAAATGTGTCGGAAATTATCTTTGACAAAATCGGCTTAGACCGCACTGCCCCTACCGAAGGCACTATTTCTATCAACAAAGGGGCGAAATACACCACCCAAATAGATGGCAAAGTAACCCTACAATTCCGCGCCAAAGGTGCTGCCGAAATGCGCGTAGGCAATAGCGAAAAATTAGACAGTGCCAAATGGCAGCCTTTCCGCGAATACCTACAATACTATCTGCCCAGCGAAGAAGATGGCGAAAAAACCGTTTGGGTACAATTTGGCGACAAAATCGGCAACTTCACCAAACCTATCGCCGCCAAGATTATTTTAGACCGCCAGCCTCCCTACGACGAAGAAATTGTCATCAATGCAGGCGAGCCGCACACCAATAAAAGGCAGGTCAAGATAGCCATTACCGCACAAGAAGCCTCCGAAATGATTATCAGCAACACACGCCATTTTAGCCCCCCCTCGCGTTGGCAGCCCTACAAAGGCGGCGAAGCCGTCTTAGATTGGACACTCACAGGCGCAGACGGCTACAAAAGCATCTATGTCAAGTTCAGAGATGAGGCAGGAAACGAATCCTTCGCGACCAGCTCACAAATCTTATTAGACACCGACCCGCCTATCCCCGGTTTGGTCAAAATCAATGGCGGCATGCCACGCACCAAAGACACGCATGTCAAGCTCACCCTCAATGCCAAACAAGCCGACTTTATGATGATTTCCAATTCCTTCAAATTCGAAGGCGCAGTATGGGAAGAATACAAAGGACAGGCAGATTGGGTCTTGGATTCTACCACGCCCGGCTATAAGCGCGTCTATGTCAAGTTTAAAGACAGTATCGGAAACGAAACTGCCCCTATTTTCGCCGAAATTAGCTTCGACTCTATGTAAGGTTTTGAGGCAAGACTGCCTAATTCAATTAGATTAGGTTCTAAAAATTATCGCCTTTTGTACGGACAAGGTAGTGCCTTGTCCGTATGCGTGCCTTATCGGAAGCGAAATTGAAATAAAACAAGGTTTTCAGACCTGAAATCAAACTCAAACCAAATTTTATTTCGCATAAAACTCAAAAACACAAGTTTTTTTGTAAAATCTCATAAAATTGGAGCAGCAGTAGCATCTCTCTACGCCTTTTATTTTTTAGTCCGAAAGGGCAAAAAAATAAAATTCAGCTCTTTGAATTGCTAAAAAAAACAAAAAAACGCTATCTTTGCCTATTGAAAACAACCCTAAGCAGGGTCTTCTGCCTACTTTACCATGTAAGGTTTCTTTTATTTCGGTTTTAATATGAATATCTATCTCAAATTAGTATTGCTGTGCCTTTTCATGGTATTATTTGCCAGTGGGTCGCTATACTATTTTGTTAATGAAGAAAGCCGTCAGACGCTCGAAACGCAAATCGCTGTCCGTTTAGAAAGACAGTCTTCTTTTGCTGTGAGTAGCATCGACCGCTTTATCTTCGAAAGGCTGATAGATATAAAACAACTTGCCCAAGACCCTATCCTAACGCGCGAAGATAAAATCGATACCGCCGTTGTAGCAGACCGCCTTAAAGAATTAAAACTTAAAAATCCGCTTTACGAATCTATTTCCTTTTTTGATAACAACCGTCTGCGCGTCGCCGATTCGGAAAACAACAAAGTAGGCGAAACACACGCCTTAGAGGGTTATTGGAAAAAAATAGACGGCGACCATGAAGTCGTCATGGACATCGACCGCTCCGAATCGCTCCAAAAAGTAGTCTTTCACTTTGCCTCAGTAGTGCGCAATGACTACGGCGAACGCTTAGGCGTTATTGTTTCGCGCGTAGATGTCAATAAGATGCACGAAATTATAGAGGAGATTTTGGTGCAGGATTCGCTCATGCAGGTAAAAAACGTCGACCTGATAGATAGAGATGGCTTTTTGCTCTATTCCAACCACAATCCCGAAGGGCTACTGACCCAGAAATACGACCAAGCAGAAGTGCTAAAATACTTCAAAGAAACCGACGAACATTATCACGAATTTGACGACAAACTTTATTTTTATACCAAAGAAACAGGATATAGCAGTTATGCAGGCAGCGATTGGGCTATGATTATCGCTGTGCCGCGCGAGGTTGCCTACAAGCCCGTCTATGAATTGCGTTTTCAGGTCTTGCTTACACTTATCCCCGTTATTTTGCTTTCGGTTGTGCTTGCTTTGCTCATAGCACGTTTTTTCGTAAAGCCCATTGTAAGCCTAACCAATGTTGCCCAGCAGATGGCAAAAGGCGATTTAGATGCCCATCTCAAATACAGAGGCTCTGATGAAATTGGCAAATTAGCCGAAAGTTTTAGTAAGATGGCAGCCACTATCAAACTCAAAATCAAGGAGCAAGAAGATGCCAATGCCGAACTAAACGCCATCAATGAGCGCATAGAAACCAAATATGCGCAAATCAATGAGCAAAAAATAGAGATAGAATTGCAGCGCGACCAAATCGAGATGCAAAACTCTGCCCTCAATGAAGCCTTCAATGAAATTGAAAAGCAGAACAAAGCCATCACCGCCAGCATCAACTATGCCGAGCGTATCCAACGTTCTACTTTGCCCGACCATGAAATTTTTAACCAATACTTCCCCAAATCTTTCGTCCTATACAAACCGCGCGACATCGTAAGTGGCGATTTTTATTGGTTTGATGAGGTAGAAAAGGAAAACGAAAAATATTTGGTCATTGCCGTAGGCGATTGCACAGGGCATGGCGTGCCGGGGGGCTTTATGTCTATGCTTGGCAATAATTTGCTCACCACCATTGTTTCTTTGGCTTCCATCACCGACCCGATGGAAATTTTAAAGGAAATCAACGACGACATCCGCAAGATGCTCCACCAAGACAGTCAGGTAGAAAATAGCCGCGACGGTATGGAACTTTCCCTTTGTACCATCAATTTGAAGACCAAGCAGCTCTTTTATGCAGGCGCAGGCAGACCGCTCTACCTATTCCGCGAAGGGCAGTTTATAGAATGTAAAGGCGATAGGGCTTCTTTGGGCGGCGTTACGGCTATCCAGCGCAAGAAAAACACAATCGGGGAGCTAAATTTGCAGGTTCATCAATTCTACCTGCAAGAAAACGATGTCATCTACCTTTTTTCAGACGGTTACAAAGACCAATTTGGGGGCGAAGACGGCAGAGTTTATTCCTCTAAAAGGTTTAAAAATCTACTCTATAAAATCCATCAAAAACCGATGGAAAAACAGCGCGAACTTTTGGCACAAGAATTAGAAAATTGGAAAGACGGACGCAAGCAAACCGACGATATTGTTGTGTTGGGTTTCAAAGTTTAATTTTTTTTAGATTTGTTCCAAATTGTGCAAAAAATGCGTTTTCCCTATTTTTTCAAAACGCTACTCGCTATCTTTGCGTAAAATAAAGCATACGCCATTTTCTTTTCCTTATGTCTAAGCCACTTTTATATCGCCCTTTTCAGACGGCTTTTTTCAGAGCCGCTTGGACTGCGATTGCCTTAGCCCTGACATTTTTAATGGCTCATTCGCTCACTGCCCACTCACATGCAAGAGCGGAAAGCAATAGAGAGTTGGTTTGGAAGAAAGCAACCGCCACTTATTTTGGCGTTGGCTTTGAAATGTGGCTCAACGTCCTGACCTTAGATTTAGGAACAGAACACCTAAGCCATTTTGTAACAGAAAAATACCAAAAAGAAACAGAACTTTCCAAACAAAAAAAGCAAAAGGCAACCCAAAACAAGGCAAAATTATTTTATATACAAAACTACCAGCAACGCCTTGCCCTACAAAAATCCTATTGGAGTTGGATAGGAAAGGTAGCAGATGGGACGCTTTTTTCAAAAAATAAGTCTTTTTTTAAAACTATTTTAGCAAGATATTTTTCGTCTCGATTTTCACAATTTACGCTTTCCACTTCGAAAGCCTACTTCTTTTCCCTGCAAGAGCATTTGGGGAAAAACATTTGGATTGGACGTGCGCCACCCTGCATTTTTTAAGGTCAAATCCAAAAGCTATCAGTTCCCTATTTTCTAAAAAGTCTGGCAGGCAGGAAATTTTTATACAAACATAAAAAGTTCCTGACGCATCAAAACGCTTTTCAATTCAAGAAAAAAGCGGGAACAATTCCAATTCCTCACTCCCCTTTACTTTCCTATCATGCTCGACAATCTTATCGGATTTTCTATCCGCAATAAGCTCATTATCAGCATCTTAACTTTGGTATGGATTGGCTTCGGACTCTATGCGGCTTTTCAATTACCCTTAGATGCCGTTCCCGACATTACCAACAATCAGGTGCAAATTGTTACGCTCTCGCCTGCCCTTACGCCGCAGGAGATGGAGCGATTCGTAACACAACCCATAGAAATGGCAGTGGCAAACGTACCCAACGTAACCGAAATTCGCTCCATTTCCAAGTTCGGACTCTCTATCGTTACGGTGGTTTTCAAAGAAAGCGTGCCTATTTTGCAAGCAAGGCAGCTTATTTCCGAGCAGCTTAAAATTGCTGAAACCAACATTCCTGCCTACATTTCGCCCCCCGAATTGATGCCCATTACAACAGGTTTGGGCGAAATATACCAATACACGCTCACGCCCAAAGAGGGCTATGAAAACCGTTACTCCCCTACCGATTTGCGCACCATTCAAGATTGGCTCATCAAAAGGCAGATGGCAGGCATTGAGGGCGTGGTAGAAATTAGCTCTTTTGGGGGCTACCTCAAACAGTACGAAATTAGTGTTTCGCCCGAAAAACTGCGCAATTTAGACCTGACTATCAACGACTTATATGATGCCCTTGCCAAAGAAAACCAAAATGCAGGAGGCGGTTATATAGAAAAAAACCAACGCCGCTACTATGTGCGAGGCGAAGGGCTATATGAAAATTTAGACCAAATCAGACAAACCCTGCTGACCAAAATTGGCGACAAACCCATCTTGATAGGCGATATTGCCGAAGTCAAGTTTGGGGCTGCCCCGCGCTTAGGCGCAATGACCCAAGACGGAAAAGGCGAAGCCGTAGGTGGCATTGTTTTGATGCGAAAGGGCGAAAATTCGTATCAGGTGGTAGAAAGGGTAAAACAGCGCGTGGCGAAGATACAAAAAACGCTACCCGAAGGCTTAGAAATTCAGCCTTACTTGGTGCGCTCCGATTTGATTTCGAAAGCCATCAATACGGTGAGTCAGAACCTTATCGAAGGGGGCTTGATAGTGATTTTTGTCTTGGTCTTGCTTTTGGGCAACCTACGGGCAGGCTTTGTCGTCGCTTCGGTGATTCCGCTTTCTATGCTTTTTGCCCTTTCTATGATGCACCTTTTTGGCGTGTCGGCAAATTTGATGAGTTTGGGTGCGATAGATTTTGGTCTGATTGTCGATGGCTCGGTGATTATTGTTGAAAATATGGTGCATCATCTACACCAACATTTTGCAGGGAAAAAATTAGACCAAAAACAAATGGACAATGCCGTTTTTAGCTCTTCGGTGCAAATCCGCAGTTCGGCGGCTTTTGGCGAAATTATTATCCTGATGGTCTATTTGCCTATCCTAACTTTGGTAGGAATAGAGGGCAAGATGTTCCAACCTATGGCGCAGACGGTCATTTTTGCCATCTTGGGCGCATTTATCCTTTCGCTTACTTATGTCCCGATGATGTCGGCGTGGATTTTATCTAAAACGGTAAGTGAAAAGGCTACATTTTCCGATAAATTGGTCTTGAAATTACAAAATCTCTACCGCCCGATTTTGGAAAAAGCCTTAGCCCTTCGCCTGCTTTTGGTAGGATTTACTGCCTTTCTTTTTGGGTTGAGCCTCTGGATTTTCGCACGCATGGGGGGCGAATTTATCCCTACCCTCGAAGAGGGCGATTTGGCAATGCAAATTGTGCTGCCCGCAGGAGCGGCTTTGGAAGAGAGTGTCAAGACTTCTGACCAAGCCGCCAAGATTCTCAAAGCGAATTTCCCCGAAGTAAAAAGTGTGGTAGCTAAAATAGGCACAGCCGAAATTCCGACCGACCCTATGTCCATCGAGGATACCGACGTGACGATTCTCTTGAAGCCAAAGTCTGAATGGGTGTCGGCAAGCGATAGGAAAGTATTGGTAGAAAAGATGAAAGAAAAGTTAGCCGTCTTAGCGCATGCCAACTTCGAATTTACACAGCCTATCGAGTTGCGTTTCAATGAACTTATTACGGGTGCAAAATCCGACATCGCCATTAAAATCTATGGCGAAGACCTCAACCTTTTGCACCAAAAGGCAAAAGAAGCCGAGCGCATTATCCAAAATGTGCAGGGCATTGGCGACTTGCGCGTGGAGCAGACCGTAGGCTTGCCCCAAATTGTGGTCAGACCCAAACGCGAGCAGTTGGCACAGTACGGTCTGACGCTGCAAGATTTGAATCGCATCTTAGAAACTGCCTTTGCAGGGGCAGTAGTGGGGCAGGTCTTTGAAGGCGAAAAAAGGTTTGATTTAGTCGTTCGTTTCGATGAGCAATACCGCAACGACATCGAGCAGGTGCGAAACCTTTATGTGCCGTTGCCTCAAAACCAAACGCCAAATCAGACCCAGAGTCAGGCTCAAAATCAGGCAGTTATCCAACTTCCGCTTTCCGAATTGGCAGAGATAGGCTTTGAAGAATCGGCAGCTCTCATTTCGCGCGAAAACACGCGCCGCCGCATTACCATTGGCGTAAATGTGCGCAACCGCGACGTGGAAAGTTTGGTAGGCGAAATTTCGACGCTTTTAGATGCCCAGCTCAAATTGCCTACGGGCTATGAAATTCGTTATGGGGGGCAATTCGAAAACTTGCAAGCGGCAAAAGAACGCCTCCTGATAGCCGTTCCGCTTGCCCTGCTGCTTATTTTTGTCTTGCTATACTTCACCTTTCACTCTTTGGGGCAGGCTCTGCTTATCTTTTCGGCAGTCCCACTTTCGGCGATAGGGGGTATTTTGGCTCTTTGGTTGCGCGATATGCCTTTTAGCATTTCGGCAGGTGTGGGTTTTATCGCCCTTTTTGGGGTAGCGGTTCTGAATGGTATCGTCTTAATTGGTCATTTCAACCATTTGGAAAAGAAAGGCAAAAACCTACGTGAGCGCGTCTTGGAAGGCAGTGTTGATAGGTTGCGCCCTGTCTTGATGACGGCAGCCACTGCCGCTTTGGGCTTCCTGCCGATGGCAATTTCTACGGCGGCAGGGGCAGAGGTGCAAAAGCCTTTGGCTACCGTTGTGATTGGCGGCTTGATAACAGCGACTTTTCTGACGCTTTTCCTATTGCCCATTTTCTATCAGTTTTCGTATGCTTTTTCCGAACAGATAGCCAAAATCAAACCCCAAAAACCGCTAACAACGGTGCTTTTTTGGGGCTTGCTGCTATTTTCGGGTGCAAATTTGGCAAATGCGCCACTCCATGCCCAAACACAAAAACAGGATACCCTTTATCTCGACCTCGATGGGCTAACGGCACAGATGGAAAAGGCACTTTGGTTGGAAGGTGAAAATTTGCAAATCCAAGCCGCACGTAAGGAGGAAAAAACAGCCTTTCTACTGCCCAAAACGGATTTTACACTCCAATATGGGCATATCAATAGTGCCTTTCCGACGGATAGGCTTTGGCAAATCAACCAAAATTTGCCCTTTCCTACCCTTTTTGCAGCACAGAAAAAAGCCCTACAAGCGCAAACGCAAAGCCTTGAAGCCTTCAAAAAGCTTAAAATTGTAGAAGCCAAACGCGAACTCCGCCTCGCCTATGCCGCTTGGCAGCACAATGCCGAAAAAATCATACTCCTACAAAAACAAGATAGTCTTTTGCAGGAATTAGAAAAAATTGCGACGCTAAGGCTGCAAAGTGGTGAAACGGACGCGCTCGAAACCCAACTTTTTGCCTTGCAAAGGGCGCAAATTGTGCAGGAACGCCTCCTTTTAGAAGCGGAAAGAAACGATTTCATCACAACCCTCAATAAGTGGGCGGCAAATGCACAAAACTTCCTACTCCCTTTGCCTACCCCTCATCTGCGTCAGAGGCTACAAAGTCCGCTCCCTTTGTCCAACGCCGCCGATACAAGCAAAATAAAAGGCAATGCCTTTCTTTCCTACTTTCATACACAAAGCCAACTGAAAGAACGCCTTTGGAAATTAGAAAAGCAAAAAATGCTGCCCGATTTGCAGATAGGGGCTTTCAATATTGGGTTTGAAGGCGAGGTAAGGGCGAGCTATAATGTCTTGCAAATAGGCATTTCTATTCCGCTTTTCCTTGCGCCTTATCGTGCCGCCGCAGAGAGCAAACGGCAACAATGGCAGGCAGCCACAGAAACGCAACGTTGGCAGCAGCAAGTTCTGACGCAAAACTATCAAGCCTTGCTTCTCAAAAGGCAGACTTTGGAGAAAAATATCGCGCTCTTCGAAAGTTCGCAGCGAAAAGTGGCGCAAAACCTATTAGACTTGGCAGAAAAACAGTATCGCGCAGGAGCTACCAACTATTTGCTGGTAGGCGAAGCGCGAAAGCAAGCCTTACAGGTAGAGATGCAGTATTTGGATATGATTTTAAAATACAATCAAAATACAGCAGAAATTTTATTCTTTTTAGAATAATAACTGCATCTTATGGATTTGCCTTTCAGCCTGCCTCTCTCTTTTTCTTTATCCTTACGAAATTATCTCGATATGAAAAATACTTCATCTTTCCATTTTCCCTACCTTTTGGTAGCCCTCTTTTCGAGCCTCCTTCTGCTTTTGGGCAGTTGTGCCGATAGCGAAACAACAACCGAAGGGCAAAATCAAGCCAATCCTACCCAAAATAAAACAACCGAAGAGGCGGCGGCACTGCTTCTCACAGAGGAACAGGTAGCAACCTTAGGCATCAAATTGGGAAAACTGACGACTCAAAAAGTCAATCAGGAAATTAGAGCCACAGGGACGCTCCATCTGCCGCCCCAAAATCGCGCCTTTGTCAGTGCGCAGGTGGCAGGAAAAATCACACAAATACCCGTTCATGAGGGCGACAGGGTGCAAAAAGGGCAGGTTTTAGCCTACCTCTCCGAGCCTTCACTTTTGCTCTTGCAGCGCGATTTTCTTACCAAAAAAGAAGACCTCGAACTAAAAAGAAGTGAATTAGAACGCCAAAAAACGCTAAAAGAAGGAAATGCAACAGCGGAAAAAAACTATCAGCAGGCGCAGGCGGCTTACCAAACAGCCTTAGCCGAATATGAGGCACTCAAAGCGCAGCTTCAAGTTTTAAACCTCAATCCGAACACACTTACGGCACAAACGATACAGTCGCAAGTGCCTATCATTGCCCCTCTTAGCGGTTCGCTCTATCAAATTAAAGCCAACTTAGGCGAGTTTGTGGGTCAGGAGCGGGTACTATTCGAAATCCTCAATCAGGAACATCTGCACTTAGAAATTTTGGTCTATGAAAAGGATTTGTCGCACCTCAAAGTGGGGCAGACCGTACATTTTACCCCTGCCAATCAGACCTTAGCCCCCGACGAGGCACTGCCGCAAGCAAAAATTTATGCGATTGCCGAAAGTGTAGAGCCTGCCTCCAAGACGGTACGGGTGCATGCCGAAATTCCCAAAACGCAATTTCGCCACTTCAAACTCTTGGCAGGCATGTATGCGCAGGTGCATATCCAAACGGTGGAGGCGCAGGCAGAAGTCTTGCCACAAGCGGCTATCCTAACCGAAAAAATAGAAGAAAAAGGTAGCCTACAAGTGCAGTCTTTTGTTTATGTTTTGAAGCAAAAGACAAAAGAAGGGTATGAATTTGAAAAAGTGCCGCTCCTTATGCAAGGTGAAACTGACGGCTGGGCTTTGGTGGAAAATCTGCCCCCAACGTGGCGCGAAAAAATGCAAACGCAGGAGATTGTGGTTGTGCAGGGCGCGTTCTACCTACAAAGTGCCGCCACTAAGGAGGAATGATAAAATGACAAGGTGATATAGTTTGAATGGGGTCTTTATGAAATTACCCCTAATAATGGTACAAAAGACCTTATTAGGGGCAATTTTACAACGATAAAAGTCTTAAATGCACCCCACCCCAAAGCCCGCCCCCATAGGGCGGGCTTTGATTTTCAATATCATTTTTTTGCATAAATGCAAAAAAATGATTTGGTTTTCGAACCCTCCCCTATGGGGGGAGGGCAGGGTGGGGGTTCAGCAGGCGTGTACGAAGCACAAAAACCCGTTTTTTGACCTTCTGACCATTGTAACAACGCCCTTATTAGGGGCAATTTTATGCCAAAAAGATTAAAAACTTGCCTTTTATTTTAAAGGTGTCTTTCAGAGTGATAAGAAGAGCGCACCAAAGCTCCCGACTCTACGAAAGAAAAACCGCGCTTTTCGCCTTCCTCTTTGTAAAAGGCAAAGACCTCGGGGTGAACATACTCGATGACAGGGTGGTGCATCTTGGTAGGTTGTAGGTACTGCCCAATGGTAAGGACATCGCAACCATGCGCACGCAAATCGTCCATAATTTGCAGCATTTCCGCCTTTGTTTCGCCCAAACCTACCATTACGCCTGATTTGGTGCGTTTTCCGTAATCTTTGGTGCGCTTGATTTGCTCCAAACTTCGCTCGTAACGCGCCTGCGGACGGACGCGCTTGTAAAGGCTGGGGACAGTTTCCATGTTGTGGGACACTACTTCTTGCCCTGCCGAAATCATGCGAATGAGTGCGTCCCAATTCGCCTTGACATCGGGAATAAGCGTTTCGATGGTGGTAGTGGGGGAAAGTTCTTTTACCTTTACGACGGTTTGATACCAAATTTCAGCCCCTCGGTCTTTTAGCTCGTCACGATTGACGGAGGTGATAACGGCGTGCTTGACCTGCATCAATTTGATGGCTTCGGCAACGCGGCGTGGTTCGTCTTGGTCGTATTCCTGCGGTCTGCCTGTCTGGACGGCGCAAAAAGAGCAGCCGCGTGTGCAGACGTTGCCCAAAATCATGAAAGTAGCAGTGCCTGCACCCCAACATTCACCCATATTGGGGCAGTTGCCACTCTCGCAAATGGTGTGGAGTTTGTAATTATCTACCAAACTGCGGACGTGCTTGTAGTTTTCGCCTGTGGGCAATTTTACACGCAACCAGTCGGGGCGTTTGCTGTCGCCCTTTATATTTCTTGGGTCGGAAGTCAATACGGGAAGGTCTATCATGGCAGAGGCTTTTTATAGAAAAGGAGGTAGTCTTTTTTCAGAATAGCCGATTTGAAGCCAAAAGGTTTTGACTTTTTGCTTTTTCACAAAAATACGCTTTTTTTTAAAAATGCCTCTACGCTTTTTCAAGAGAGTGTCAGGACTATCTCTGCCGCCCTAATAATAACTGTTCATCATTACCTCTGCCAAAGAGCCTTTTTTGATAAGGTCTTTGATTTGGCTAAAAGGCACAAAAATTTCAAACTCGCCTAAGGCATGAGGAGCAATTTCTTCGGCATTGTAGCGAAAGAGAATCCCACCTTTGCTAAGGGCAAAATTTTTCCCTGCACTAAATTTATTGTCGGGAAACATAATGCCTTCTTCACTAAAATTTTTAATATTTTCAAAACCGTAGCGTTTGCGAAAGATAGGCTCGGCAATCTGATTAAGTTTGTTTTCAAAATTAGAAACGAAAATGTCTTCTAAAACAAGCGGATTGCCCGTTTTTGCATCAAAATTGACATAGTGGATTTTCTTTTCAGGTCTGATACCGCCTTCAAAGATATTTTCCACAAATTCCAAGACAACGATGTCGTGGTTGTTGTAATCCAAGATGATATGGTGCTTGTTTTCCCAAATGGGAAGTGCGTCGGCAGAGGTTTTGGCAGCCATTGCTTTATAACGATTGACAAAATCATCTAAAAATTCGGCGTGGTCGCCAAATTTAGACTTGTCGCTCTTAGGGTGGTCGTAATTGAGAATGTGGCTATTGATGTATTGATTGATTTGACGCGCCGCCTTTACATTCTGTTCGTCGCCCATCACGACATAGACCAACTCCACTTCGGCAGTACCGCTATAACTGCGCCCTTCATGTATCATCCAAAACTTGTGCGCTGCATTGGGGTAGCTTTCTTCGAGTTTGAAGGTATTGTAGTCATTGCCTTCGAGGGCATGCCAAGAGCCTGCAATTTCGGTAGGGGTGGCGAAGCGTCCCTCGAAAACGCCAATGACCTTTGGCTCTCCCGTTTCGGGGTCTATGCCTGTAATTTCGTTGAGTGAAATGCGCCCTTTGTCGTCTATTGTGCCTTCTATTGTGCCTTTTGTTTCTTTGTTGTGAAAATAAAAATGTCCCTGCAAATTGCTACCCATGCGGAGCAGGTCGATTTCTATTTTGTCTTGCCCTAAGTTGCCGATGAGCTTTTTGTAGAAATACTTAGGAATGGAGGCAGATTCGGCTTTTAGGCTTTCGCCTTGTGCGCGTAGAGATGTAAGGAAACCGCAAGAAAGACACAAAATAAGAGCTATTCGAAGCGGCAGCGATACGAAAGAGGAAAATGTTTGCATCATAACCAAAATAAAGGTAGATAAGATTTTGAAAAAAATAGAAATAAGCTGTACCAATCGGCTCATTTATAGGGCTTTGTAGGCTTTCTTCGCCAACAGAGAAATCGGCATATTGAGCAAAAAGAGGAGATTTTTGTTAAAGGTTTCAAAAAATATGCCTTTTTGTCATCTGTAAGATTAAAACTTGTTAGAACCTATCTATTTCCACCTGTACGCCCTCAAATTTTTTCTGCCCCAATAAATTGTGGGAAAATTCGGGTGTGGCTTTGTAGATAATTTCGCTTTTCCCTATCAGACCTAAAAAAAATTCGTAGGCGTGTAAATCGAAAGATTCCCCAAAAATATTATTGACCAAATTCGAGCGCGTCAGCACGCCTGCCTCTATGTGGTTTTCTTGGGAATAGTCATACAAGTCCATAGAAGTCAGGATAGCCTCTTTTTCGTTGGCGTAGTATTTGGCGTGTAGGCGTGCATCAAAACGCATTTCTATATTGGTAAATTGGCGAAAAAAGTCTATGTCTTGGGGTGAGATGTTGCGCGAAAAGTCTTTGCCATTTTTGCCAAAAAGGATAATGAGTTGTAAGTGTGGATTGATGAGCTTGACCTGCAAGAGTTTGCGATAGTGAGGGTGCAGGCGAATGTAAGGCGATACCAAAAGCAAGCGTTTTTCGGCTTCTTTCATAATATCGCCTATTTTTTCGTTTAGCTGTGTGCCTGTCAGGAATTTGGGCATAATCAGAAATTGAGTGGCAGGCTAAACCCTAACGCGCCGAAACGCCCTGCTCTTTTTCGAGGCGGCGGATACAATCGCGTAGGCTCTCGCGCCAATGGGGAATGTAGAGTTTGAAAGTATCTTTGATGGCGGTTTTGTCCAATACGCTAAAAGCGGGTCTTTGGGCAGGCGTGGGAAATTCGACCGTCTTGATGGGTTCTAAGGGTGTTTCTATCTGACTTAGCTCGAAGACGGCTTGCGCAAAATCGTACCAACTTGCTACGCCCTCGTTGGTGTAGTGGTAGGTACGCCAAATGTCGGTAGGGAGTTTGGGGCTATCTTCTAAAAACAAAATGATTTCGAGCAAAGTTTCGGCTAAATCTTTGGCATAGGTAGGACTGCCAATTTGGTCTTGCACGACACGCACTAAGGGCTTATTCCTACCCAAATGCCGCATCGTCTTGACAAAGTTTTTCCCAAAAGGCGAATAAAGCCAACTGGTTCTGATGACCAAACTCTGCGGATTGTGCTGCCAAATTTGCCGCTCGCCCTGCCATTTGGTATTGCCATAGACATTGAGCGGCTGCACAGGCGCGTCTTCGGCATAGGGCGTGGCTTGCTTGCCATCGAAGACAAAATCGGTAGAAATGTGTAAAAGTTTGCAATCATACTTCTGACAGACACGCGCTAACTCGGCTGCCCCCAAGACATTGACCTGATACGCCGCCATCTTTTCGCTCTCTGCCATATCTACGGCAGTGTAGGCAGCGGCATTGATACAATAACGCGGACGTGTTAGGGCAAATTGCCGCTCGATGCTCTCTATTTGACGAACATCTAAGCTATTCGAATCGGTGAAATTATACTCGAAGGGGTAGCGCGAAGCAAGGGCTTTTAATTCCTGCCCTAATTGTCCGCGCGAGCCAGTAATAAGAATCATTGTGGGCAAACTTTTGATGAAAATGATAAGATTTAAAATCAGAGGTTGAAGATACACATTTTCAGACCAAAAACAAACCCCTTGCAGGCTTTCCTACAAAGGGTTTGATTTGAAAACAAGGAAGACGCGGCAAGAGATTAGTCCCAACCTTTGTCTTGTCCTAATTTTACTTTTTGTGCATTTACGATTTCAGGTTTGCCACCTTCGCCGATTTTGGTGAGGAAAGCAACCAAATAGCAGTTGGTATCGACAATCTTAGTCAAGTCAATCTCACCAGAGATAGAAACTTTCGCTGTGCCACCTGCCTTGATGCTCTGCCAATCGATAGGCGTGCCGTCAAGCGGCGTGAGTGCGTCGCGCAAAACGTGGTTATGCACAAAGTTTGCGATACGAGCAGGCTGCGAGAAGTAAGGATACTCTCTAAAATTAGCATTGCCACTCAAATAGTTCTCTTGTGGGTAGCCTGTGATGCCATCTTCTAATAGATAAACCACTAAGCTATACTCATCAATGGCAGGATTCTGACCATAACCAACATACACATCTGCGGTAAAGTTGCGCTTGCCTGCTTCATGTTCGGTATCCAAAGCCAAGCCAATGCTGCTGGTAGGATTGTCTTCCAAAACGGGTAAGCCATACTCTTCCCATTCTACGGGGTGCAAGAAGTAGTCGCGTCCGAAGCGAATACGGTTCAGCATGCCACCAGGGTAGCCTGCCAAATTGTAGCCACGTCCTAAATAGTCGGTGATGCGCGTAACTTCCATCGGGTCGCCTGCATGGAAAGCCACACCGATAACTCTACCGTCGTGGTCTTCAATCATTTTGTCCATGTAGTATGTGCCGAAAGGACACCAGCCACACCAAGTGCCTGTACCTTCTTCAATGACCATCTTCTGACGGAAAGAAGCAGGAGGTGCGCCAAAAGGATTTCCGTCGCCGCCGTTATTGCCGCCACCGCCGCCAGTACCTGTGGTATCAACGGGCGTGCCGCCACCATTGCCACCGCCGTCGTCGGGTTTAGGGTCTTCGTTAGAACTGTTACAACTAAATAGCATTGCGAAAAGCGCAAAGACTACTAACCAAGCGTTGATTCTTTTCATAAATTTGTATATGGTTTGGGTAGGTTTTGAAATTGGTAAGGAGAAGTAGGATAAATGTAATCGGTTGTCGGAGTGGGTTTTCTTTTTGCAATAATAAGAAGAAAATGTCAAGTTTGCGTAAAAGGGGGGTATCTTTTTTCGTTTTTTTTTAGATTGTCCAAAAAAAAAGTAGTTTTTTAGCCTGCTTGCGATACTTCCTACGCCCAAAAGCTCGAAATCGATAAAGGGCTTTTTTTATTCGCCTAAGTTTTGGGTTTGGATTAGGAAAGTAGCGAAAAAAACGTATTTTTGCTCTTTCATATCAAAAGATGTAAATTCTTGAAAATAAGAAAGTTAGACTCAAAAAAATACAATTCTTATGTTTGAATGGGGGAAAAATTTGCTTACAGGCTTACTTATACTGCTCCTTTTGGTAGGAATTGCAGCCAGTTTCGTATGGTTTGAGTGGGAAAATATTGCCCCTACGCCCAAGCCCGCAGGCTATCAAGCCGTCTTTAAGGGTACAAAAATTGCTGATAAACAACTTTCATACCTATACAAAGCCCTTCCCATTCAAACGGCACAACAAAACTCACGCCCTCTTTTTTTGCATTTTTTTAGCCCCGACTGCCCTTGTTCGCGCTTTAATCTCGACCACCTCAAAAGTTTGGTGCGTCGGTATGGCGATAGAATAGATTTTGTTGCCCTTCTTTGGCACGACCCCCAAAATCCTATTTCCGACCCCAAGCGTTATGATTTTGCCCAAACTTACGGCATCGATATTCCTACCCTTGCCGACCCCGAAGGCACAATCGCCAAAGCCGTAGGCGCGTATGCTACGCCCCAAGCGGCTCTGCTGACAAACGAGGGAACACTCTATTTCAGAGGCAATTACAACCTAAGCCGCTATTGTACCAGCCGCGAAACACGCTTTGCCGAACAAGCCCTTGTCGCCCTTTTAGAGGGCAAAAATCCGCCAGACTTTGGCAAATGGGCTACCGAAGCCTACGGCTGCCCCCTCGAACCGCTTTCTGCTATCCAATAGCAAACGCCCACAAAAAAAAACAATATCTCCGCCTATAAACTTGCCCTTATGCCCCTTACTGCTACAAAAACTTTTGAAGAAACACATTCCACCGAAGCCTATCTTGCCCAAGTGCAGGAACGTGCCGATAAGACTTCGGACAAGTTTATCGTCTTATTTTTTCTGATAGGGGCAGCCCTTGCGCCCGTTTATGGCACCTACACTTTCGAGCTAATTACGAGCGGTTTGAATATCCTGCTTTATTTAGTGGCGCGTTTCGCAGTTCAAAACAAGTTTCAGGCGCGTATTTTGGTGAGTATCATCTATGCCGTTTTTATGCTACAATTTATTGGGCAGATGCATGGCATGGCAGAAATGCACTTTTTCTTTTTTATCAATGCTGCCCTTCTGATTATTTATCAAGATTGGCGTTTGATGATTCCCTATACGATTATGGCAATCGGACATCATTCGCTTTTGGCGATTTTGCAGTGGTATTTGGGCATGGCAGAATTGGGCAACTTTTTTATTACCTACTCTGAAATTACGGTTTTCCAACTTTTTATACACTTCGGATTGGCTTCGCTTATGGCGGCAATTTGTGGTAAGATTGCCTACACTTTACAGAAAGATAGCCTTGCTTTGAAAAAAACAGAATTAGAGGCACAGGAAAAATCGCAAGAGCTACGCGCTTCGGAAGAAGAATTGAAGCAAAATTTGGAAGAAATGCAAGCCACACACGAGCAGATGGCGACGCTACAATACGAGCTACAAATCAAACAAGATATTTTCAGTGAAGCCGAAAAGGTAGCGCAAATGGGTATTTTTGAAATCAACCTCAAAACGCAAGAGTTGATAGGTTCGGACAACCTACCCCTTATCTACGGCTTGGAAACCTTTACAAACCTATCTGACCTAACGCCTCACATACCGCCCGAAGACGACGCAATCGCACACCAAGCGATTGCAGATGCTTTATCGGGCAAACATGAACACTTTGAGGTAGGCTATCGCTTTATGCCAAAGAACTTTGAGGAAGTGGGGTACAAATACTTTCATGCTTTCGGGAAGGTGCTAAAAAATGAAAAAGGCGAAATTACGCATCTTATCGGGGCAGCACAAGATGTTTCGGAAACGTATTCCAAACAACAAGCCTTAGAAGCTGCCTACCAAAAGCTACAAAAATCGGAAGAAGGACTCAAACAGAACGTAGAGCAGCTTCGCGCCATGCAGGAGATGGTCGCTGATGCGTACCTTTCCTTAGATGCACAGTTTCAAGCCATTAGCACCACTTTGGGCTATGTGGAATTAGACATGGAACGGACAATTATTCGCGCCAACGCCCTTTTTGCAAATTGGCTTGGCTATCAAGAAAAAGAACTCTTAGACAAAAAACACAAAGAACTTTGTTTTGAAGACGAGGAAAGCATCAAAGACTATGAAACCCTTTGGCAGAAATTAGAAGCAGGGCAGACAGTTACGGGGGGTTTTAAACGAAAAACCATCAAGGGCGAGCTTCTCTGGATTTTTGGCGCGTATTGCCCTATTATTGATGTGGAGGGGAAGGTTTTGAAGGTTATCAAAGTGGTTTCGAATTACAACGAACAGAAAAAAGCGCAAGAGGAACTGGAAAAACTTTCACTTATTGCGAGCAAAACCAGCAATGCCGTCATTATTACAAACCCCAAAGGCGAAATTACGTGGGTCAATGAAGGCTTTACCCAAATTTCGGGCTACACCTTGGAAGAGGCGTTGGGAAAAAGACCTGCCCAACTTTTACAAGGCAAAAACACTGCCCCTGAACACATTGCAAGTTTTGGAGAAGGCTTGCGCAGCAAACAGTCTTTCACACAAGAGATTTTAAACTATCACAAAAACGGAAAGCCCTATTGGATTGAAGCCAGCATCACGCCTGTCCTCAATGAAGAGGGCGAGGTAGAAAGGTTTATCGCCATAGAAAGCGATATTACCGAGCGCAAATTGGCGGAGGCTGAAATTAAGGCAAAAAATGAAGCCTTAGCCACTTCCGAAGAGGAGCTACAACAAAATTTGGAGGAGCTACAAAGCACCCAAGATGCCCTTCTGACCCAAAATGAAGAATTAGAACGCACCCTAAACGAACTCAAACAGACGCAACAGCAACTTGTAGAGTCGGAGAAGATGGCGACCTTAGGGCAGCTTGTCGCCAACATTGCGCACGAAATCAATACGCCTATGGGTGCGATTCGTTCTTCGGCAAGCAATGTAGAGGCGATTTTAGACGATGTCCTCCCCCTGCTACCTACCTTTTTCCAAAACCTTTCCCAAGCCGAGTACCAACTCTTTGTTTCCTTTTTAGAAAGGGTTACACGCCCTCAACTCTTGCTCACCACGCGCGAAAAGAGGGGCTTTAAATACGATTGGATAGACTTTTTGGAAACAACCACCTGCGCTCAAAAGATGCCCGAAGCCGTAGAGCCAATAGCCGACTTTTTTGTAGAGATGGGCTTGACAGAAACCGCCGAGGCACAAGACGAAAACAGCGACCTATACAAAATTTTGCACCTGCAAAATTGCTTTCTCTTTGTCAAGACCGCCTACAACCTTTCTGCCCTTATCCGCAGCAATCAGACCATTAAGACCGCTACCGAAAGGGCTTCGAAAATCATTTTCGCCCTCAAAAGCTATTCCCGACAAGGCAATCGAGGGCAGGCACAGCAGGCAAATATTGCCGAAGGCATAGAAAATACGCTACTACTCTACCAAAATCAAATCAAACAGGGCATCGAAATTGTTAAAAACTTTGAAGACCTGCCCCCTATCCTTTGCTACCCCGACGAGCTAAACCAAGTCTGGACAAACCTCATTCACAACGCCATACAAGCGATGGAAGGAAAAGGCAGACTCGAACTTGCCTTACACAAAAAGACCGAAACCGTCTTGATTTCCTTAAAAGATAGCGGCAAGGGAATCCCCGAAGAAATACAAGAGCGCATCTTTGAGCCTTTTTTCACTACCAAAAAAATAGGCGAAGGCAGCGGTTTGGGCTTGGATATTGTGCGAAAAATCATAGAAAAACATCAAGGCAAAATTTGGTTTGAAAGCCAACTAAATGTCGGAACGACGTTTTTTGTAGAAATTCCCCTGCTTTTGGAAGAAAAACGCTAAAACTTACCTGCAAGACCTCACAAAACCTCCCCCCCCCTTTTTCAAAAAATAACCCCAAAACTCGACGACGGCTAAAAGCCTTTTTAGGAAAATAACAAAAAAACCTCGACGACGGTTAAAAAAAATAAAGATATGATTTCTGCCCCTTTACCCGAAAACGAATCTGAACGGTTAGCCGCCCTGCTGCGCTACGAAGTATTGGACACCGACGCTGAAATAGAATTTGACGATTTGGTGCAATTAGCTTCTCAAATTTGCCAAACTTCTATTTCTTTGGTGTCTTTAATTGATGCCGAAAGGCAGTGGTTTAAAGCAAAAGTAGGCTTAGAAGCCGACGAAACACCGCGCGAATTGGCTTTCTGTGCGCATGCGATTTTGCAGCCCACCGAAATCTTCGAAGTCCCTAATGCGCTTGATGATGTCCGTTTTGCCGACAACCCTTTGGTTACGGGTAATCCCGACATTCGCTTTTATGCAGGCATGCCGCTTACTACGCCCGAAGGCATGAGTTTGGGGACACTTTGCGTCATCGATACGAAGCCCAAAACGCTGACCGAATCGCAAAAATTTGCCCTGCGTATTTTGGCAAAGCAGGTTACGGCACAGTTGGAATTGCGCCTCAAAGTCAAGGACTTACAAATGCGCATGGAGGAAATCAAGCGCACACAGGCAAAACTCATTCAACACGAAAAGATGGCTACCTTGGGGCAACTTGTCGCCAGCATTGCGCACGAAATCAATACGCCTTTGGGTGCAATTCGTTCCTCTGCCGATAGCGTTACCAATTTTTTGAGCGAAAGCCTTACCGCCCTGCCGCTTTTCCTACAAAAATTGAACGGCGAGGAGCTTCGCCTTTTTTTGGAAATTTTAGAAAAAACGCCTACCTTTCCTACCACTTTCACCACCAAAGAAAAACGCCAAAAAAAATACGCCCTACTCGATATTTTGGAGGCAGAGCCAAAGCAAATAGGAAAATTTGATGTCAATACTTTTGCCGATTTATTGGTAGAATTGGAACTGGAAGGGCAGTGGCGCAATTTTTTGCCCCTACTTGATTTTGAAAATGGCGCACAGATACTTGCCCAAGCCTTTCAAATTGCCAACATTTGGCGTAGCCATCAAAACATCTTGACCGCCACCGACCGCGCGGCGAAGGTCATTTTCGCGCTCAAAACTTTTTCTCGCGCCGAGCAGGGTAGCGAAAAAAGGGAAATCAACCTCAACGAAAATATCCAAACGGTACTCACTTTGTACCAACATTTGCTTAGGCAAGGGGTAGAATTGGACGTAATTTGGGGGCAAGACTTACCGCTCCTGTCTTGCTTTCCCGACGAACTGGTGCAGGTCTGGACAAACCTCATTCACAACGCCCTACAAGCCTTGCAACAAAAAAATGGCGATACTGCCAAACTTTGTATCAGGACAGAAAAAGAGGAAAACAGCCTACTTGTTGTCATCACCGACACAGGCATAGGGATACCAAAAGCCTTACAAGATAAGATTTTTGAACCTTTTTTTACCACCAAACGCGCAGGCGAAGGCAGCGGCTTAGGGCTGGACATTGTCCGCAAAATTGTGGAAAAGCATCAGGGCAGGATTGATTTTGAAAGCGAAGAAGGCAGAGGTACAACTTTTTGGGTGCGTCTTCCACTTTGAAAAGTTTTCAAAAATTTTAAAAATTTAGTATGAATAAAAGCAATCATTTTTCTATGGATATTGATTTTAATGAAGGTACTACTTTTCGCAAACCGCCCCAAGTGGTGATGCGTTACGCGCTTTTTGGCTTTCTATTTGGCTTGTGTTTTCCTTTGGGAGCTTGGGTTTTAGATGGCTTTTTTTTCCAACAGCTCCCTGAAAACGAAGTTTTTTTAATCGCCCTACACAAAATCAATCCGATTCATTTTATCATCGATACCGCACCCGTTATTTTGGGCTTTGCCTTTGGCTGGGCGGGCAGAATTGCACAGAAACTCTACAATCTGCACCACCACTTAGAGGACGAAGTCAAGATACGCACCCAAGAGTTGGCGGCTTCGAATGAAGAACTGCGCCAAACCTTAGAAGAAGTCAATAGCATCAATGAACAACGGCAGGAGCAGGAAATAGAACTGCAAGTCAATTTGCAAAAGCAAGCCATTTTGAATCAGGTACTGCAAAGTTCTATCTTTCAGAGTCAGGATTTGAAGATTTTTTTGCAAGATGTCATCAACTGTTTGGGGTTTGCTTCTTTTTTAAAATTAGAAAAAGGCATTGGTATTTTTATCAAAAACGAAGACACAGGGCTTTACGACCTTACTGCCCACCAAGACCTTTCTCCACAAATTCAAAACCTTTGTAAAAGCATTGCTTCGGGACAATGTCTTTGCGGTTTGGCTATCGCCAAAAAGGAGACGCAATACGCTCACTGCCTCGATTCTCGCCATACAATACGCTATGAAGGCATCAAAGCACATGGACACTACAACATTCCCTTGCTTTATGGCGAGGAAGCCTTAGGTGCGATTGTGGTGTATCTGCCCGAAGGACACGAGCGCGATGAACAGCAAATTCTATTTTTAGAAAGCATAGCCGCTATCGCAGCCAGCACAGTGAAAAAAATACAGATGTCCAGAATGGTAGAAAAGCAAAATTTAAAACTGCAAGAAAATTTAGAGGAGTTAGAAACGTCAAAGTCCATCTTGGAAGCCCAAAAGGAAACCTTAGAGCAGACCCTTAGCGAACTAAAAACCTCACAGGCACAACTCATTCAATCGGAAAAATTGGCAACCTTGGGGCAGCTCATGGCAAGCATTGCGCACGAAATCAACACGCCCATGAGTGCCATTCGCTCCTCATCGGGGCATATAGAAAATATTTTGCAGCAAATCCTACCCAAACTGCCTTCTTTTTTCGCCTCCCTGCCTTTTGAAACGCAACAGCATTTTTTCAAACTTTTAGAAATTGCGCTTACCAAAAGCGAAGAAATTTCTACACGCGAGCGGCGCACACTCAAATACGACTTGCTCAATGATTTGGAAAACCTCGTAGCGGAAAATAAATTATCCTTAGAAGCTACCACTGCCCCCGAAATCCTCGCCGATTGGTTGGTAGATATGGGGCTACACACCGAAAGGGAACGCTTCCTACCGATTTTGGTCTTGCCAGAGGCTACCCAAATTTTGCAAGTGCTACTCGAACTTGTCAATCTTTTCCGCAGCAATCAAACCATCAAGACCGCAACTGAAAGAGCTTCAAAAGTGCTTTTCGCCCTTAAAAGTTTCGCACGAAAAGATGCACTGGGGAAAAAACAAAAAGTCAATCTCAACGACAATATCCAAACTACATTAGTTTTGTACCAAAATCAACTCAAACAAGGTATAGATGTCATTAGGGGATTTAGCCAACTGCCCGACCTGTACTGCTTTGCAGATGAACTCAATCAAGTCTGGACAAATCTCATCCACAACGCCATTCAAGCCATGAATGGCAAAGGCACACTCGAAGTTTCTACTGATTTGATAGAAAATGCAGAGGGCGAAGATACCGTTCTTATCAGCATCAGCGATACGGGAATGGGGATTCCTGCTTCTATTCAAGACAAAATCTTCAATCCCTTTTTTACCACTAAAAAAATGGGCGAGGGCAGCGGTTTGGGCTTAGACATTGTCAAAAAAATTGTGGAAAAACATGAAGGCAAGATTTGGTTTGAAAGCGAGGAAAACAAAGGCACGACCTTTTTCATTAGTTTGCCTTTGCGCACCCAAGCCGAAGAATAATTTAAAAAAAAACGATAAAACACAATGATAGAGGTAGTTTCTACCCTTATCTTAAAAAAACACTTTCTTTGCAATTTTCATTTATAGAAAAATAGTTAGGGCTATTTTATTTTCGGTATGATACCATCTTTTTCTTCTTTTCGTATAAAAGTATTCTTTTTTGTTTTTTGCAGCCTCCTATTTTCAAATCTTTGGGCGCAAAGCCCCGACCCTACGGCGGAAAAAGTGGTCGATAGTCTGGAAAAGGCACTCGCTAAGGCAGCCGAAGGCAGTTCAGGACAAGCGGAAATTCTAAGCGAATTGGCGTGGAAACTCCGCAATAGCGATTTTGACAAGGCTCTTTTTTATGCTAAAAAGGGCATAGAAGCCGCCAAAAAAGCAGGTAATCCTGAATTAGAGGCACAGAGCAATAGCTTTGCAGGCGTGATTTATCGCAACAAAGGCGACTACACCAAAGCCATGGGGTATTATTTTGAAGCCCTCACCGTAGCCGAAACTCACCAAGTAGATGTGCAGATAGGCTATGCCTACAACAATATCGGGGATTTGTATAAGGTGCAAAATCAACTTAGTTTGGCATTGGAAAATACCCAAAAGGCGATTCCTTTTTTTGAAAAAGTGGGCAATAAGCGCGGCTTGGCGTATGCTTATATCCGTTTGGCAGAAATTTATGCAGAAAGCAAGATTTACGACAAAGCCCTTGTAGCCTACGAAAAGTGCCTCAAAATCAGAGAAGAACAAGGCGACAAAGAGGCTATCGCCAGCACGCTTAACGGTATGGGTATTTTGTATGTAGAGCAAAAAGAATTTGAAAAAGCCATTCCTTATCTGCAAAATTCGTTGG
Source organism: Hugenholtzia roseola DSM 9546 (assembly GCF_000422585.1). NCBI lineage: Bacteria > Pseudomonadati > Bacteroidota > Cytophagia > Cytophagales > Bernardetiaceae > Hugenholtzia > Hugenholtzia roseola. The sequence continues at coordinate 108,908 of NZ_AUGI01000032.1, read as the reverse complement.
AAATTGCCGAGCAAAACATCAGCGACAAGCGTCTTTCGGGGGCATACAACCATTTGGCACAGGCGTATTTGGGGTTGGGTCAGATACCCAAAGCAGACTCTTTGGCACAAAGGGCGCGTTTTTTTGCAGAAAAATTAGATGCGAAATCTTATCTGAAAGAAGCCCTGCAAACCCTTGCAGACGTAAAAGAAAAGGCAAAACAACCCGATTCGGCACTTTTCTACCTACGCGCCTACGCCGATTTACAAGGTCAGATGTTGAACGAACAGGGTAATAAACAAATAGAGAATCTCAAAAACGCCTACGAATTGCAAAAAAAGCAAATCGAATTAGATAACATCAAAGCGCAAGAAGGGCTACAAAATAAAATCCGCTTGGCAATGGTTGGGCTTATCCTCCTGCTCTTTGGCTTTTTGGCAGTGGCTTATCAAAATTATAGAAAACAGAAAAAACTCTACGCCCTTTTAGAAAAAAAGCAAGCAGAGGTAAAAAGTCAGAATCAGAACTTAGCCTCACAAACGCAAGAAATTCAAGAACAAAACGAAAAATTGCAAGCCTCTGAAGAAGAACTGAAACAAAACTTGGAACAGATGAAAGAAGCGCAGATGGAAATAGAAAGCCAAAAGGAAGTCTTGGAAGATATGCTCTTCGAGCTAAAAACGGCACAATCGCAGTTGGTACAGGCAGAAAAGATGGCAACCTTAGGGCAGCTTGTCGCTAATATTGCGCACGAAATCAATACGCCTATGGCGGCGATTCGCTCCTGCTCACAAAGCATGGCACTCACTTTGGAGGAATTATTGCCCTCGCTACCTACCTTTTTAAAGTCCCTTTCGCAAGAAGATTTTGCCCTTTTCCAGCTTCTGATTCAAAATTCGCTGCCACACAAAGAATTGCTTTCTACCAAAGAGCGGCGCAATCTCAAATATTCGCTTGCCGACTGGTTAGACCAAAACCAAAAACAAGGCAAGATTAGCCCACCACTCCACTTCGAGCAGGATAGGTTTGCCGATTCGCTGACTGAAATGGGAACGGCGGCGCACTTTTTAGCAAATTCGCAGGATTTGGTACAACTTCTCCAAACCCAAAACCCCATTCTATTGGTTGATACGGCGGCTTCGGTTTTGAGTTTGTATAAAAACAACCACACCATTTCGGCTGCCACCGAACGCGCCTCCAAAATCATTTTCGCGCTCAAAAGCTATTCGCGACAGGAAAAAGGCACTGCCAAACAAAAAATAGACATCAACGAAAGCCTCGACACTACCTTAGTCATCTATCACAACACGCTCAAACAAGGCATTGAGGTAGAAAAAAAATGGGGAATCTTGCCCCAACTTGAAGCCTTCGGCGACGAACTCAATCAGGTCTGGGCAAATCTTATCCACAACGCCATTCAAGCCATGCAGGGAAAAGGCAGGCTCACGCTGCAAACAATGGTAAAAGACAACGCCATCTTAGTAGGCATTTCAGACACAGGGGCAGGCATAGCCCTTGATATTCAGGAAAAAATATTTGAGCCTTTTTTCACGACCAAAAAAGTGGGCGAGGGAAGCGGCTTGGGCTTGGATATTGTGCGTAAGATAGTAGAAAAACACGAGGGCAAGATTTGGTTTGAAACCCAAGTGGGCGAAGGCACTACTTTTTGGGTACGACTCCCCATTTTGTAACCCAAAAAGGGAGTAGGTTTCGAGTTTCTATATGATTTTGTGTCAGGTTTTTATTTATTTTTGCACCCTGCAATTACGTTTTAAAAGTTCTATCCTTTTGAGGTATGAAGTGGAAAATTTTACGCGCTTATTTTCTGGGGGGCTTTTTTTCGGGCTTGTTTCTGCCTTTGCTCGCCTTGGGCTTAGAACTTTTTTGGTTCAATCCCACCGACTTCGAAGGCGATTTTATTTTGAAAGCCCATCTACAAAATCCTTTGCTTTTTCTGATAGATACATTGCCTTTTTGGAGTGCTTTGTTTTGGGCGCGGCTCGGTTGGCAGCGCGTACAAAGGCTCACGGATTTAGAAAAAGAGCCTTCTTCTGCCCTCTTTTCACAAAAGACCTTTGACTCTTTGCGCCGTTTGCGTTGGAGCTATTGGGGTTTGGTAGGATTGATGGGTATTTTGCTTGTGCTGGGTCAGATTTTGCTGCAATCTTTTTTAGAAAGGCAGAGTCAGGGCGCGAATCTGATTAGTTTGGCAGGCAGGCAGCGTTTGCTTAGTCAGCGCATTGGCAAAGAAATCCTATTGCTTTCCTATCAAAAAAATAGTGCCTACTCTCAAACACAAAATTCGAACATCGAGCGTCCGCTTACGGCAGATAGTGTAGAAAAGAGTTTGGCAAGTTTTGAACAAGCAGCGGATAATTTTATCAGCCTTTTAGAAAATTTGGAAAAAAAGACCGCCCAAGAGCGCGACCAAGACCCACAGGTTTTGATAGAAAACCTCCGACAATACCAAGACGGTTTCCTACAAAGTGGCAGAAAGTGGCTTCTGGCACAGAGCCTCGCCGATACGCTGCAAAGTCAGCAACAAGCCGCCTACGCCCTACAAGAGTTTTTTCGCTACGAAGCTGCCTTTTTGCCTTTTATCAATTCTGTGGTGCAAAAGGAAGTCGTTTGGGTGGTCAATCGTTTGGCTTTCCTCAAAAAAGTGGAAATGTTGTTCCTTGCCCTTACCCTTATTGGTTTGCTTTTGATTAGCCTTGCCATTTTTCGCCCCATTTTGAAGCGTACCGAAAAGGCAATGCGCCAAGTATTGGAAAATCACCAACAATTAGAGCAAGCCCACCAAAGAGCCGCCACTTCGGAAGAAGAATTACGGCAAAATGTAGAGGAATTGAAAACCGTACAAGATACGCTCCTTACCCAAAAGGCGCATTTGGAAAAAGTAGTAGCCGAGCTAAAAGCCACACAAGAAGAATTAGAACGGTTTAGAAAATAGTAAAAAATGTTGCTCTATTTTTAATGACTTTTTTTCAGAAGAATGAAGGTATGATAGAACATGCCTTCATTCTTTGAGCTTTATCTGCTATATGATAATTTGGCATTGATTACTGCCACTTTTTATTTGATTCTTTCCACACGGATACTGGAAACTACGTCATTGAAATCTTCTAAGGCTCTGGTATCAGCAGTGATTACCTTTGCTTTTCCTGTTCCTTTATAGTGTTCGTACAAAGTAACTTTCCAGCCTGCCTTCACTTTAATAGAGCTAATGATGTCGTTTCCTATAGTGAGTTTGTCTATTTCATAGAAGCCTTCGGAAAGTACCTGCGATTTGCCGCCGTAATCGTAATGTTCATAAACGGTAGCCACATTTTCGCCACTGGCTGCGGTAGAGGCTTTTAAGGCTTGTCCATTGACAACTACCTTTGCACCTCTTAGGTTATTGCCTGTCGCACAGTCGTCAAACTGCACAATCACGATTCTATTCTTTTCACCCGCTACTACAAAATCTTTGTAGTCTTCTGTTTTTGGTGCGTCACCATATTTAATCTGCCCCTTGAATGTGCCGTTGGGATATTTTGAGTTGAAGATGTAAGCTCTTGCGCCGTCATCTACTTTCTCGAAAGTTACCATCAATTGTGATACGGATACATTTTTAGGTACTTCAATTACTGTTTCGAAATAGGTGAAATTGATACTCTTTCTGCAATCGTTCAAGACTGAAGCTGTGCTGCCACCAAAGACAATTTCACCATTGGCATTTAGGGGTGCATTCTCCCAGCCGCCCTCATAGGTACCAGGAATCGACATCTTAGCATAAGCCGAAGGGTCTCCATTTACAGGGTTTTGGTGAGCAATAACTTTTTTGCCCCCATAATGCATGCGCCAAGGCCACATGGAAATATTTTGAGCCAAGATAGAGCCTGAAAAAAAACAAAAAGAAAACGCTAAAAGAAATATTTTTTTCATAAAAAAACGTTGCTTAAGGTGATTTTTTAAAGAAGAAAACAAAGCTAAAAGTTATAGCTGTGCGTAGCAAAGGATAGCCAAAAAGTGCGCCAAATAACTTATTTTTAAGCTGTTTCCTCTTTTTTTTTATTTTTTTAAAAACAAAAACGTTAAAATGTATATTTTTTTCATCAAAAAATGCAAAAACAAGAGTGCCTTTATGAAAGTTAGTGCCTTAATGGATTTGTTCTTGTCTTTGCCGCTACCCCCAAAAATTTAGACCAAAAGTTGCGCTAAAAGATAATCAGCCAAAAGGATAGCAATACAACTATTGGTTACGGCATTGGTGCTGGCAGTTCCTACCTCTAATGCGCCCCCTCTGGTATAAAAGCCTTTGTAGGCAGAGATAGAAGCCACTAAAAAGGCAAAGACTACCGATTTTATGAGCATAAAACTAACATTAAACTGCATAAAATCGATGCGAATACCGTAAATATACTCTTCGGGTGTGAGCAAGTTTGCCAACGTTCCTGCCAAATAGCCGCCCGAAATGGCTAAAAAAGCCGCTATCGTAACGAGCATGGGATAGGTAATCATCGCTGCCACTACCTTAGGCAGCACTAAATAAGAAACGGCATTGATGCCCATTACCTCCAAAGCATCTATTTGTTCGGTGATGCGCATTGTACCCAAGCCGCCCGCAATATTAGAACCTACCTTGCCTGCAAAGACAATCGCCGTAACGGTAGGCGCAAGTTCTAAGATGGTCATATCGCGCACTATCGTCCCGATAATATAAACGGGAATAAGCGGACTGACTAAATTGTAAGCCGTCTGTACGGCAGTTACTGCCCCAATAAAGGTAGAAATAATGGCTACCAAATAGACCGAATCTACCCCAATGCGGACACACTCATCGAGTAAGAGTTTGCTATAAACACGCAAAGGCTCTCTATCGGTGAGCATGCGGAAGAGAAAAATCATGTACTTTCCAAAACTTCTCATAGCGACTTTGCTTTTTATTTATAGTTTTGCACTAATTTATAGATAATTTTTTGTGCTTCCAATTTTGGAAAGAGTTGGTATAAAAGCGTATGCTTATCGTAGTCCAGATGGAGGGCTTGGGTGAGATAGCGCGTTGTTTCTTTGTACTTTCCCGCCATCAGGTAGTATGCCGTTAGGTGATAAAGCAGGTCTGCATTTTCGGGCAATTCGTCTATGGCTTCTTCCAAAATGGCAACGCTTTTAAAGAAATCGCCTTGTTCGTAACAGACTTGCGCCCATTGTAGCCAAATTTCGGCTTCTTGTGGCAGGGCATTGACGGCATTTTCGTAGGCTTCCTTCGCATTTTGTAGGTTTCCCAATCGGTATTCACAACGGGCTTTCCCAAACCAAAAAACGCCTTCTTCTGCCAAAATCTCTAAGGCTTTGTCGTAGAAACGCGCTCCTTCGAGCCATTTTTCGCTTTGTTCGGCACAGGCAGCCATGCCATACCAAGCGTAGGCGTAGTCTTTGTCTAATTCGGCTGCCTCTTGGTAGTGTTTGAAGGCTTCGGCGGTGCGCTCGTTCTTTTCTTTGGCTGCCCCTAAGTGGCAGAGCAATTCGGCTGTCGGTTTTTCGTGCAAAAGGGCATTTTCAAAGGCTAAAATTGCATCTTTGTAGTGTCCCAAGTTCATAAAAATATTGCCTTTATTGAAGTGCGCCGAAGCGTTTTTTTCATCTAAGGCAGTGGCATAATCGTAGGCTTGCAAGGCTTTGTCCCATTGTGCCAAACGCCCATGAAGCACGCCCAAATTGTACCAGTTATCGCTCGAATAGGGGTCTTGGTCTATGATTTTTTCGTAAAAAGTGATGCTTTCTTCTAATTTCCCCATCTGTTCGAGGCAGAACGCCAGTTCGAAAAGTGCCTCACTGTGTTTGGGATTGATAGCGATAGCATTTTTGAAACAAGCCACCGCTTTCTTAATCTGTTCCTGCATTTGCAGGCAGTAACCCATCTGATACCAAATTTCGTCGGTTTCGTCGGAAAGCGGCAATATTTTTTCGTAAATGTCCAAAGCGGCTTGGTAGGCTTGGAGTTCGGAGTACGTCCAGGCTTTGAGTAGTTGGATTTCGATATCGGAGGCTTGCCAGCTCTCTGCCTTTTCTATCAAGGCAAGGGCTTTTTCGGCTTCTAAGATAAGCAAATAAACTCGTGCCTTTTCCAGCATAAGCGTAGTGGAAAAGGGGTGCTGTGCCATCGCGTAGTCGCAGGCAAGAAAGGCTTTGTCCCAATTTTCCTTTTCGCGATAGTGTTCGATGAGATACTCATAACTTTCCTCCTCAAAGAAAAAACTCTGTTGGTTTTCTATCATCTGCTCGAATTGCTCGACCAAACCAGAAGGTTCTTCGCGTCTTTCTCTAAAATCGCTTAGCATGTAGGGTTCGAATAGGTGAGAATAAAAACAAAAGCGAATATAGCAAAAAAAATGCAATCCTAAAAAAGGCGACCTTTAAAGAATCCAAAAAGACGAAAAAACCCTAAGCGCGTAGCACGCTTAGGGCTTGCAAGACTGCAATGCTGGACAATTTGAGTGGGTTCTAATCAAGGGAAGATGCCAGATTCGATGTATGCCACACCGATTTTATTGATAGAAGACACAAAGGCGGCAGTACGCAAATCCTGAATGTCTTTGTGCTGCACCAAAGTTTCGCGGATTTGGTGATAAGCCGTAATCATGGTTTCTTCTAAGCCTGAATTAACGAGGTCGTTTTCGTCTGCCCCTTTTTCGATAAGACGGCGCAGGTCGGCACTAACCGCTACCCCTGTCGAGCTTTCTATGGCTTGGATAATGCGCGTATTTTCCATCAAATCATAACGCTTGGTAATCTTACCAAACGATACGCGCGAAAGATTTTTGAGCCACTCGAAATAAGATACCGTAACGCCACCAGCATTGGCGTAGAAGTCGGGCAAAATCAAGACGTTCTTTGCCAACAAAATCTTTTCTGCATCAGCCGTAACGGGACCATTTGCGCCCTCTACAATGATTTTAGCTTTGATATTCGCCGCATTTCCTTCGTGAATTTGGTTTTCCAAAGCGGCAGGAATCAAGACATCACACTCAAACTCTAAAAGGCTATTGCTGGGCGTGATATTTTTGGCGTTTTTGTAGTTTAGCAGCGAACCTGTTTCTAAGCGGTGCTTGAAAAGGTCGGCGATGTCTAAGCCGTTGGGGTCATACACGCCACCTTCGTATTCCGAAATGCCCACTACGGTTGCACCCCCTTCTTGGCAGAAAAGAGCTGCATGGTAGCCTACATTTCCGAAGCCCTGCACAATCACGCGCTTGCCTTCCAGACCAACGCTAAGTCCTAATTTGTCCATGTCTTCTTTGACGCTCACTGCCTCGCGTAGGGCAAAAAATACGCCACGCCCTGTGGCTTCTTTGCGCCCTCTGATGCCGTGCTGTGAAAGGGGCTTGCCCGTAACACAACCCAAAGCATTGATACCGGGACGCAAGAGTGCATAGGTATCAGCAATCCACGCCATCTCACGCGGTCCTGTGCCGTAGTCGGGTGCAGGCACGTCGATGGAGGGACCAATCATCTCTTTTTTCACCAATTCAGTGGTATAACGACGTGTGATGGTTTCGAGCTGACGGTCGGTATATTTTTTAGGGTTGATTTTCACGCCCCCTTTTGCGCCGCCAAAAGGTACATTGACTAAGGCGCACTTAAAGGTCATCAAAGACGCTAAGGCTTTTACCTCGTCTGCATTGACGTTTTCGGCAAAACGAATCCCCCCTTTTACGGGCAATTTATGATGCGAATGTTGGACACGCCAAGCGCGGATAACTTCATAGTCGCCGTTGTCTAAGCGCAAAGGGAAGTTTGTTTCATAAACGCTGTTACAAACTTTGATTTGCTCTAAAAGCCCTTTGGGGTGCTTGGTAAAACTGGCAGCATAGTCGAAGAAAGACAATACGTCGTTATAGAACTTTGTCCCTTCGCTCAAATGGTCTTTGCTCATACAAAATGTGTGTTTGTGGTTCTAAGGTTTGACTGGGTTAGGAAGTAGAATGAATTTGAAAAATTCTGACCAGATAAAGTTACAAAATTGCGGGCATATCCACAAAAAAGAAGCCTCTTTGATTTTATCTGCCTTCAAGATAAGGCAATTATCTGTATTTCTCGCGCCTTTCGCCAAGAAAAATACAAATCTCGCCTCGATGATTGTGAATAAACGGGGTTCTTTTTCTGAAAAGGCTTTTCCGAAAGATAGGCGTGCGCCTTTCGGTTTGGGCTTTGAATGAGCGTCTCAAATTTGGTGCAAATATACGCTTTTTATGCTTAGTGCTTATTTTTGTGATAGCACAATAAAAAAAATGCAACAAGGTTTTCTATGCCTTTTTGCTATATTTTACCAATTCTACCTCTACCTGCAAAAGTCCCTCCTTATTTTTATAGATTTGGCAGATGCTCGCCTTTACCAATAGCCCTTCTTCGAGCCTTCGCCTAACTTCTAAGGCAAGGTCGGCATCTAAATAGCCGATAATTTCGTCGCGTAGGGTCGTGATTTTGATAGCGTCTTTGTCGTATCGATTCAAAGGGTCGGGCAGCAAGAGCAATTTATCGCCTTTTTTGCACTTGGCAATAATTTTCTGCCTCTCCGAACCGTCGGGGTTGGCATAGCGCACGCCCATGACTTTGGTTTGAATCGGTTTGAGGGCTTTGGTATTTTTGGCAGGGTCGAATTGGTCTAAATAGAGTTTGTATCGCTCCTGCTCTTTTTGGCGTGTTTTATTTTGCGAAAAAAGCAAGAAAAGCAAAAGCATCAAGCCTATTACACCTACAATAAGTATAAAAAAAATTAAAAATCCGAAAGTCATAGTAGAAAATGTTAGGGTAATAAAATGGATTTGAAAAAGGCTGGACTTTTCTTACCCCTTGTAAGGACAAGGCAGTGCCTTGTCCGAACTGTGGGAAAATTGTACAAAAAAGAAAGAGCCAAATTTTATTTGGTGCTGCAAAGATTTAGAAATAGGCACTAAAAAAGAGCCACTACCTCGTCTGTATTTGGCACATTGTTGTAGTGCCATTTGCCCGTAACCGTTCCTTCTTTGAGCGTCCAGATGCCAATATTAGAACGCATGATGGTCTTCAAAACGGTTGCGTCCGCATAGAAAAAAGGAATTTGTAGCTGTGCCACTTCGTCAAAAGCGACATAGTCTGCACCTGCGGCAGAGGTCAATGCCCAAACTTGGGTCTGTGGGCGTTTGGCTTGTATTTCCTTGATTAGGGCGCGGATATTTTCTAATGCTTTTTGGTGCAAAGCCCCTACTTCTTGTGGTTTCTGCACAATGACAAAGAGTTTTTCCCCTACCAAAGCCGAATCGGTATAGGTATTTTCGTCGTTCCAAACAGCGAAATCCTCTATTTTAGGCTTTACTTGGTCTTGGTTCAAAGTTATCATCTCTTTGAATTTATAGCCTTCTTCCATATTGTATTCAGAAAAGCGGTACTCCTGTCCGTCTTTTTCCATGACGTACTCATAAATGGGCTGCGCCTGCGGCTTGCGCAATTCGGGGATATTATTGCCTACTTTATAGGCGCGAAAATCTATCGGTGGCAAATTTTCGAGTGCATACCAAGCCAAAAAGCTCGACCCTATCAAACTCAAAACCACTATCCCTGCGCTAAGGGCGGAAAACGTGTTTTCGATTTTTTTCTGAAAAAGCAAAATAGAAACCAGCACCAATAAGACGACATCTTTCCCAAAAGATTGCCAAGGAGTGAGTTTGATAGCATCACCGAAGCAGCCGCAATCGGTTACTTTATTGAAATAGGCTGAATAAAAGGTCAGGAAAGTAAAAAAGATTATCAGCCCCAAAAGCAGCCAAGCGGTTAGTTTGCGCCCAAAATTTGCGAGAAGCATCACGCCCAAAACCACTTCTAAGATGACGAAAAAAATCGCGATAGGCAGGGCTTTCTCTTTCAATGCCATAAAAAAATCGTGTCCTGCCGAATGTGCCACTGCCGTACTGGGGTTGTCGGTGCTTTGAAGGGGCGCGTCGAGGTCGGTGGCAAAGACTTCGAAATACTCTTCCATCTTGATGGCTGTGCCAATCGGGTCGTTGGTTTTAATTAGACCAGAAACAACAAACACAATTCCAACGAGGGCATATATAAAATAATTTACAATTTTCATAAAAACGCTATGATTTGGAGTAGAAGAACAAGAAGTATAGAAATGAGAGGGTAGAAATGAGGGTTAAAAATGCGCTTTTTTTTCTATACCTGCAAATCTTAAAAAAAGCTAACTCTGCCTTTGGCTTCTACCAAGCCCATACATTTTGTAAAGGTTGGGAATGGTGCAAAGATACAAACAATCCCAACAAACTTTGGGGCAGCCTTTTTTCTAAGGCTATCAAGTTCTATAAAAAGCCTTGTGGTATCGAATTTTGGGCAAAATAAAATTTGGACAGAACTCTATTTTTAGCTCTGAAAGCCCTTTTTTTATTTCTATCTTACGGCGAAAAAGGCAATGCCTTTTCCCTACTTCGGGGCGCGTTTTTTCTTTTTTTTCAAAAGCTGCTGCTTATATGGGCTAAAAATCTTATTTTTGCCCTTGACATTTACCTTTTCATCTGCATACCACTTTGTCCATGACTCTTAAAGATGAAGCCCTTAGTTTGCAAGCCGAAGTTGCGGCGTATGCAGTAGCGGGGGCAGCCGATTTAGAAGCCTTCCGTTTGGCTTATATCAGCAAAAACGGCAAACTTTCGCTGCTCTTCGAGCAATTTAAAAACGTTCCCAAAGAAGATAAGAAAGAATTTGGGCAAATTCTCAATGCCGTCAAGCAAGCCGCCGAAGATAAGTTTCGCCTCCATAAGGAAAAAATCGAAGCCCAAGCGGAAGCCCAAGCAGGTGCTGCCATTGATGTTAGTTTGCCTGCCGATTTGGGTATGAAAGGCTCTTTGCACCCCCTTACCCAAACCAAAGATGAGATAATTCGCATCTTCCAAAGAATTGGCTTCAACCTCTCCGAAGGGGCAGAAATTGAAACCGATTGGCACAATTTCTCGGCTCTTAACTTCGCACCCAATCACCCTGCCCGCGACATGCAGGACACTTTTTTTGTGGAAAAAGACCCCGATATGCTATTGCGCACCCATACCTCGTCAGTACAAATCCGCGTGATGGAAAGCCAAAAGCCGCCCATTCGTACCCTTTCTGTGGGGCGTGTCTTTCGGAATGAAACCATTTCGGCGCGTGCGCATTGTATGTTTCATCAAATAGAAGGGCTTTATATAGATAAAAACGTCAGTTTTGCCGACTTAAAAGAGACCCTTCTCTACTTTGCCAAAGAGTTTTTTGGCACACAGACCAAAATTCGCCTGCGCCCCTCTTATTTTCCCTTTACCGAACCCAGTGCCGAAGTAGATGTCAGTTGTAATATTTGCAACCAAAAGGGCTGCAATGTCTGTAAATATACAGGTTGGCTCGAAGTCTTGGGCTGCGGTATGGTACACCCCAACGTCTTGCGAAATTGTGGCATAGACCCCGAAGTTTATTCGGGCTTCGCCTTTGGCATGGGTATCGAGCGTATTACGATGATGCGCTACACCATCAAAGATTTGCGCCTTTATTTCGAAAACGATATGCGCTTTTTAAAGCAATTTTAAAACGGCTCTCAAAAATAGAGGACTATCTTTGCCCCAAAAAGGTAAATTCAGACCAAAACTTCAACTCTCACTCAAATATTATCTTTCATTATGCCCTCATTCGAAACCGAAGGAACGATAGAAAAAATCTACGCCCTGCGTGTCGTTTCTGATAAATTCCAATTGCGTGAATTTGTGTTGCGTGTCCCCGATGGCAACTATGCACAGGAACTTTTGATACAATTTACCAACACCGATTGCGACCGATTAGATAAGTTTAAAGAAGGCGATGAAGTGCGTGTAAGTTGCTGGGTAAAAGGGAAAAAGTGGCAGAAAACTCAACAAGACGAACCCAAATGGTTCAATTCGCTACAAGCACGCACCATCGAGCATCTCCACCAAAGCAATACCGATACCTCTGACGAATTTAATCAGGTATCGAGCCTGCCCGAACCGCCCCCCTTCAACGACATTCCCGACGACGATTTGCCCTTCTAAACCTTTTTGTTTTATAGTTTTGTGTCAAACCCTAAGTGTCTTGAATACGCTTAGGGTTTGAATCTAATTTCGGATAAGGCAGGCTACAAATTCTGTGGTCTTCCCATTAAAAAACGCCCTTTAAAACCATGCGAATAGATATTCTCTCTTGTGTTCCCAAACTGATGGAAAGTTTTTTCGAACACTCTATCTTGAAACGCGCCCAAGAAAAAGGCGTAGTAGAAGTGCATTTGCACGATTTGAGAGAATACAGCGACGATAAACATAGGCGCGTAGATGATTACGCATACGGCGGTGGCGCAGGCATGGTCATGACCATACAACCCATTGCCGCTTGTATTCGCAGCCTGCAAGCCGAGCGCAACTATGACGAGGTCATCTACATGACCCCCGACGGCAAAACCTTCGAGCAAGGCACAGCCAATCGCCTTTCTATGCTGCAAAATATTATCATTCTTTGCGGACATTACAAAGGCATAGATGAGCGCATTAGAGAAAAATTGATTACCTTAGAACTTTCCATTGGCGACTTTGTACTTTCAGGGGGAGAAATTCCTGCCGTCTTAGTTGCAGATGCGATAATTCGCCTCATACCGCAGGTTTTGAATGACGAAACCTCCGCCCTAACAGATTCCTTTCAAGACCACTTGCTTGCGCCCCCTGTCTATACGCGCCCCCCTGACTGGGAAGGGCTTGAAGTACCTGCCGTCCTACTTTCAGGCGATGAGGCAAAAATCACCGATTGGCGTTGGGAACGTGCCGTAGAAAGAACCAAATTGCGCCGCCCCGACTTATGGAAAAAGTGGGAAAAGGGGGATTAAATAGGCTTTTGTAACAAGCAAATAAAAGCAGGGTAGGCTATTTTTCTCACTTCTAAAATTTAGAGATAACATGAAAAGCACTTATATTTTTTGGACTGTATTTCTATGTTTTTTCATGCCCATATCTATTGCTGCCGCCCAAGAAGAAGACCCGAAAAGATATTGGCTACCCGTAGATTTGGGCTTGCTCAAATTGCCCATCTCCGCTTTTGGCGAAACGCCCGAACCTGCCTTTTGGGTAGGAACGGAAAAAGGACTTTTTAAAATTAAGGCACTCGATGCGGAAGGTACGCCCCAGATGCAGCATTTTCTACCCCAAGAGGCAATTTCTACCCTTTGTACTACCCCAGCAGGCGAAATTTTTTTAGCTACCTATTCTCAACAAATTTTCAAAATTGAGGCACAAACAAGCCAGATTAGCCCCCTTCCTGCCCTCAAAGTAGTACCCAAAAAGCTCGTGGCAGGGCAAGAGCAAGACCTTTGGCTTCTGACCCAAGCGAATGAATTATATCACTATCAAAATCAGAAATGGACGCAAAAAAGCCTCCCCAAGCTATCACAAGCCACTTTATACGACCTACTTCCCTTTGCAGAAGGATTGCTTTTGGCGACATCTAATGGGGTTTTTATCCAACTCGAAGACGAAAAAAAACAAAAGTGGCAGGCAGTCAAGTCCGTCTTGCAGGCGCAAGTTTTTCAGACTTACCAAACGGAAGCAGGCGAACGCTCTATTTTTATGATGGGATTTGATAAAAAAAGCAGGGCAGCCCTTTTCGAATTTCGCTTAAAAAGTTCTAACGCCAAACAAATCTTGAAAGCCTTTGGGAAGCCTACCCAAAAAATAGAACTGCCCGCGCCTTGGGAAACACAGGGGCTGCGCACTTTGGCAATCAACCAAAAGGGTGAAATTTTTAGCGTCGCCGATAAAATCCTTAGAATCAGCAATTTATACCCAAAAAACACAAAGACGAAAGAAAAAATCGCCTTTCAATTTTACAGCTTCGAGCAGGGCTTTGAAAGCAAATCAGGACTCTGTATTTGGGCTGATAGCCAAGATAATATTTGGGTAGGAACGGAAGGGCGTGGGCTTTTTATCTACCTACAAAATCCGATAGAGATAAGTCAAGAAAATTCGCTTGTCGCTGAAAAAATAACCAATCCTAATCGCGAAAAGACCACTTTTAGTTGGGAAGACCTAACCCAAGAAGCGAAAAAAAATCCGACTCTGACCCAAAATTGGCACAACCAGACCCTGCCGCTGCCCATAGCTTTCGAACTTCAAAAAGCCACTTTGCAGGCAGAATACCAAGAAAAATTAGCTTCTTTTTTGCCTACGCTGCTTTCTATTTTAGAAAAAAATCCTTCGCTTGTTTTGCAAATTGAGGGGCATACCGAGCCAATAGGCAATGCAGCCCTCAATCTAAAACTTTCGCAGGCACGTGCGCAAGCAGTAGCCGATTTTTTGGTGCAAAAGGGCATCTCTGCTTCGCGCTTGCGCGTGCAGGGTTTTGGCGGCAATAGACCTATTGAAAAAAAGGGCGAATCAGACCCTAAAAAAAGCAACCGCCGTGTAGAACTGCGGTTGCTTTTTGGAAAATAAAAGGAGAGAACAAAGCCTATATGACGCGCCTTATTCTGTTGCTTCTGAAAGGATTTTGAAGCGAGCCTGCATTTTTTTGGCTTTGTCGTCTTGCTTCAATTCTTTGTAAAGCGTTGCTAATGCGCCTACGGTCTGCAAATCGTCATTGCGCGACTCAAAAGCCTTTTCCATGTAGGGGAGAGATTGATTAAAGAACGCTATCATCTCTTTTACTTGGGGGTTGTTGGCATCTTTATACTGCGCGTCTGTTAGGTTGGCATATATATTTTGCCCCTGTGTGTAGTAGTAAGCACCCAAGCTATAATTTGCTTCAAAGTTTTTAGGGTCTACTTCTACGGCTTTTTTGAAAGTGGCGAGGGCTTTATCTTGTTGTTTATTTTCGGTGTAAAGTACGCCCAAATTGACCAAGAAGCTAATATCTGGCTCTACCGCTACGGCTTCTTCCAAAAGAGAAATAGATTCCTCTATCTTGCCTTCTTTCATATTTTGATTGATAAGATAGGTAATAAAGAAAAGCTCTTTTGGATACTTTTGCATAGCTTCTCTGACTACGGCAAGGGTCTGTCCTTCATCTAATTTAGCT
The DNA here is from genome assembly GCF_000422585.1 of Hugenholtzia roseola DSM 9546. Taxonomy (NCBI): domain Bacteria; kingdom Pseudomonadati; phylum Bacteroidota; class Cytophagia; order Cytophagales; family Bernardetiaceae; genus Hugenholtzia; species Hugenholtzia roseola. The sequence continues at coordinate 93,875 of NZ_AUGI01000032.1, read as the reverse complement.
TCCTGACGCATCTGAATCGTCTTGATGTAGGCATCTTTGGGGTTGGGATACTCCTCTATTTTGGTGAGTTTGTAGTAATACTCGGCGGCTTCTTTGGGCTTATCTGCGCTTTCGGCAAAATAGGCGGCATAGAGTACGCAAAGGGTGTCTTGTGGGAACAAGTCGGCAGCTTGCGCTAAGGCTTCGGCAGCTTTTGGCATATCTTCACCATTGTACGCCGTCACGCCTTTATTGATGAGGGTATTTTTGAGCCTTTCGCGTGGGCTAATGGTAAGCCCCGGAATACTATTATCGAGCATGACGGTGTACTTATCCTTGCCTTCGGCTTTTTCCAACTCTTCCACTTTTTTCATGGAATTAAGAGCCTCTTGGGTGGGGTTATCTACCAACTTTCCCATAGCGGTACTATCGTCGGCTAAGATAGAAATCATGAGTTCGGCGCGGACATACCAAGTTTTGGGGTTGTCTTTGCTTTTTTCGTGTGTAGTGGCAGCCTGAATCATATCTAAGGCTTTGTCCAACTTGCCTTGTGCGGTAAATTGCTCGGCTTTGGTTACGTTGCCCATCTGCGCTGCCGCCTCAAAACAGAAAGTAGTGGCTAAGGCAATAAATAACCACAGCGTTTGGCTTATTTTGGTCATGGTCGTCTAAAATAAGGGTAAAATGATAGTGTGAATATAAAACAAGGAAAAAGGGCTACCATGCCTTCTTTCCGAGGGTCGTTTTTTGTTTTTTTTAATAGATACGCAATCTTAGCGCGTTTTGCGTAAGCTAATAAGAAAATTGATGCCAAAGTTAGGAAAGTCTTTTGAAAAGCGAAAAAAGCAGCAGGGGAGTAAAAAAAATGCTAATTTTAGTATGTTGCGCTATACAGTGGCTTTGATTATTTTTGTTGGTATTATAGAAAATATGGAAAAGCATACAATTTTAGTACAATTTGGAAAACGTGTAAGGGAATTGCGAAAGGCGCAGCATCTCTCACAAGAAGCCTTGTCTTTCAAAGCCAATTTGCACCGTACTTATATTGGCATGATTGAAAGAGCAGAGAAGAATATTACATTAGTTAATATTTCAAAAATTGCATCAGCATTAGGAGTAAGCATTGATACTTTAATGAAATTTGAAGATGGGTAGCGACGCAAATAGACTTCGAAGGAAGTGGCAAGATTACAGTCTTAAACAAGCCTTGCAAGTAGAAGAAGATTTTTATGTCCTCTTTCAGACCTTATTCGTAGATACCGAATATGAGATTCGCTCGCGCCCAAGTGAATTTAGGAACATCTATCTAAACATACCACTATCGCCGTCTGAATTAGCGGCAATCTACAACCCTGCGATTGAGATAAAAAGTCATGGAATTTTTCCCGACTATGCAATATCTAACCATAACACAAACAAGACGATTTATGTTGAGGTAAAACGGCAAGACGGTTGGGTTGAAGGCAAATCGCGTTCAGCAGGTAGGGGAAATGCACACGAAAGGGCTTGCAAATACTTTACGCCCGGCTTGCAGCGCATTTTGAGAGAGGCAGGGAATTTGCCTGCTGACGTGCTTCCTTTCTGGACTATCTTTCAAGGCGACATCACGCGCGACCCCTGTCGTGTGCGAGAGATTACCTGTTGGTATGAAGGCTTCGAAGGACACTTTTTCTTTTGGCGCAATTTATCCGACCCCGCGCCATTGATAGAACATTTTATCAGTCAGATACAGCCTCTTTTGGATTAAATGTCGTTTCTGCATATTCCTCTCTTACATCGAGTCCCCATACGTCCCAATTTTTGGGTTTATGACGTGCAAAAAGTTCTATCCGTTTTTGAGTTGGAAACATGCGCTCTATGTTATGTAAGACCTCCAATGGTTTCTGACTATGCTCCCCTCGTGGCACTCTCACAAGCTGTTTGATATTTCTCGCCCCTCGCGGACTTGGAATTCTTCCTCTTTTAAAAACCAAACACAGTTCACAATAAGAAAGGGTGTACTGACCCGGGTTATGGTTCATTTTATCCCAAACGAAGGCTACCGTTTTATATTCAAACCCCCATGCTTTCCCCAAAGCGATTCCTTGTTCCAAATGCGGATTCGTCACCCACATGAATAACAAACAATCTTCTTTGGCAATTTGGTAAATCGGAATTTTCATCATCTCACGGGTCTTGAGGGTAGGATATTTGAAGTTTGCAGCACTAATAAAAATATGATTATCCCAATTTTTATTAACGTCCTTGCGTGCGCTTTTATCAAACTGCATTTTTCCACCATAATCCCAAGGAGGGTCTGCATAAATAATATCATACTTCTCTTCGGGCAAGTCGGGATAGAGGCTTGGCAAGTCATTTCTTATCGTTCTGCGTTTCTGTTGGGCATCATAAATGCGATAGCCCGACACAACCTTGGGCGTGGGGGTAGGCAGTTGTGGCTGGGAACTTCCAAATAAATCTACATTTTCCATTCAAAATGTGGCGTTTAAGACAAAAAGCAAATAGATAGGATAGCACAAGGCTAAATTACGAAAAACAATTGACTTGCCCAAATCCGCATTTGCTTTCCTTTCGCACACATGAAAGTTTTTCAAAATAAAGTCGTAACTTTGTGCGCTGTATATCCTTCATTCTTTTTTGTACCCACTCCGTCGATGAAGACCAACCAACATACTATCAAGAAAGCGGTTACGATTTCAGGCATAGGCTTGCATACAGGCGTACCCTCTACCATGACCTTCAAACCTGCCAAGACCAATCATGGCTTTAAGTTCCAACGCATAGATTTAGAAGGAAGACCCACAGTAGATGCCGATGTAGATAACGTGGTCGATGTTTCACGCGGCACTACCATCGAGCAGGGCGAGGCGCGTGTGCATACCGTAGAGCATACCTTAGCCGCCTTAGTAGGCTTAGAAATAGACAACGTGCTGATAGAAATTGACGGTCCTGAGCCACCTATCATGGACGGCAGCTCGATGGACTTTGTGCGCATCTTGAAGGAAGCAGGCGTGGAGGAACAAAACGTGCCGCGCAATTTTTTTGATGTGGATTCGGCAATTCATTATAGCGAACCTTCCAAAAATATCGAGATTGCTGCCCTGCCCTTAGAAGACTACCGTCTGACGGTAATGGTGGATTACAATTCGCCTGTGTTGGGTAGTCAATATGCGACTTTAAACAACTTTGCCCAATTCGAGCAAGAGATTGCACCCTGCCGCACTTTCTGTTTCCTTCACGAATTGGAGATGTTGTATAAAAATAATCTCATCAAAGGGGGGGATTTTGATAATGCCATCGTCATTGTAGATAGAATCCTATCGCAAGAAGAAATGGATAGGCTTGCCAAGATGTTTAATAAGCCCTCTATTTCGGTGCAGAGCGAAGGAACGCTCAATAATGTGGAGCTTCGTTACAAAAACGAACCTGCCCGCCACAAACTTTTAGACCTCATCGGCGATTTAGCCTTAGTAGGACAACCGCTAAGGGCGCAAATATTGGCTGCTCGCCCTGGTCATGCCGCCAATGTCGCTTTTGCTAAAAAAATAAAACAGCACTTGCGCCGCGTGGTGCGCAATCAAGTACCCAAATACGACCCCAAATTGCCGCCCGTCTTAGACATCAATAAAATTGCCTCTATCTTGCCACATCGCTACCCTTTCCGCTTGGTTGATAAAATTATCTATTTAGACGAAAATTCGGTAGTGGGTGTGAAAAATGTAACCATCAATGAGCCTTTTTTTGAAGGACACTTTCCCGGAAACCCCGTCATGCCCGGTGTCTTGCAAATAGAAGCAATGGCACAAACAGGCGGTATTCTGGTCTTGAATACGGTAGATAACCCCGAACAATATTGGACATATTTTGTGGGTATAGAAGACTGCCGCTTCAAAAAAATGGTCATGCCCTGTGATACCCTCGTCTTTAAGTGTGAGCTTTTAGCTCCCGTCAGACGTGGTTTAGCCAAGATGCAAGGACGCGCCTTTGTTGCAGGTGAATTAGCCTGTGAAGCCGTTATGTCTGCGGTTTTGGTAAAAAAAGATAAGTAATTTGCCTTTTCTCTCCCACTCTCCGACTAAGTACCTACCTAATACTCTTTTCCTTTTCTCTCCAAATCAGACACTAAGCCTGTTGCTCGTTGTTTTATGATTCATTCTCTTACACAGATTCACCCCGACGCGAAAATTGCCGCCAATGTAACCATTGAGGCTTTCACTACCATTTATCAAGATGTAGAAATTGGAGAAGGTACTTGGATAGGCTCGAATGTAACCATCATGGATGGGGCAAGGATTGGGAAAAATTGCAAAATCTACCCCGGTGCAGTCATCTCTGCCCCCCCCCAAGACCTCAAATACAAGGGCGAAAAGACCTACGTCGTTATCGGCGATAATAGCACCATTCGCGAGTGCGTAACCCTCAACCGTGGCACTGCTGCCAACATCGAAACCAAAATCGGACAAAATACGCTCATCATGGCGTATGTGCATCTGGCACACGACTGTATCGTAGGCGATAACTGCATCTTAGTCAATGGCGTGCAATTAGGCGGACACGTAGAAATAGAGGACTTCGCCATCATAGGCGGCACCAGTGCTATCCATCAATTCACGCGCGTAGGGGCGCATGCCATGGTAGCAGGGGGTTCTTTGGTCAGACGCGATGTGCCACCCTTTGTATTGGCAGGGCGCGAGCCTTTGCGTTATGTGGGTATCAATTTAATAGGTTTGCGACGACGCAATTTTTCGCGCGAAAGCATTGCCCAGATGCAAGATATTTATCGTCTTATCTTTCAGAAAGGTAAAAATACGAGCAATGCCCTATCCGAAGTAGAAAAGACCATATCCGATTCGGCGGAAAAAAGTCAAATTCTGACTTTCATCAAAAAATCGCGACGAGGAGTTATCAAAGGCGCAAATCTTACAGACGAAGAAGAAGAATTTACACTTTAAAAACTTATCGTTCCTAAGCAATTTGCAAGGCGAAACACCCTCATAAAAGGCTTATACTTTAAAAAGTATAAGCCTTTTTTTATTTCAAGACCACTTCCGACAAGGCAGTGCCTTCTCTACATTCGAAAAATAAAATTACGCTTTTTCGATGGCAAAATCATTCAGACCATAACAAAGAAGTTCCAAATTCATTAGAAGCGTGTTAAAGTATGATAAAGTATTTGTATCTTTGAAAAAATAGCATAATTTTGAGGTATCGTATTTGTGAGATTTTTCAAATTCGTTTATTCTGTTTTTGTTTAATATCTTTTAAATTTGATAAGATGATGAATGAAGAAACACTTAACAAAAAACTAAAAAAGCTGCACAACCGTATGCTTTTTGGTCTTAGCTTTATCGGCACTCCGCTGATGTACGCGATTGATAAGATAATGGGAATAGACCTCTCGCCTTTTCACTATCTCTTTATCTTTTTTCTAAATCCTTTGATGTACTATTTGGTCATTGTACGCACAGGTATTTTAGATGCGGCTTTCAAAAGACAAATTCAGGAAAAAGAGGAAAAATAAAATTCCAATCATTTTCCTGCTTCGTACCTAAAAAAGCGAATTGACAAAAAAAACGCCTCGAAAAATTCGGGGCGTTTTTTGGTATTTTCTTATGATAAAAAGTAAAAAGCGTATGCTTTACGCTGATACTATTTGAGGATACTTACTTTTTGTTGTAAGATGCCATTTTCGGTTTTGAGCGTAACCAAATACAGACCATTGGCAAAAGAGCTAAGGTCGAGAGAAAGGCTATTTTGGTTTGCTTTTAGGTTATGTCTATAAATGATTTGTCCTGCGGTGTTGCTGATTTCTAATGTCGCATTTCCAACATTTTGGTCTTGGAAAAGGATTTGGAACTGCCCTTGATTGGGGTTAGGGAATAGCTTAAAACCTTGTTGTGAGGCTTCATCTTCACCCAAAATAATCGAAGGCGTGAATTTGACCACATTAGAGAACAAACCTTTTCTAAGGTTATTGACATTGAGTTGGAAAACAGGACGCACAACGAAAGAATAGGTTACGCCATTGAGCAAGCCCGTAACGGTGAAATTCGTTTCGGTAGTAGTTCCTACACGTACTTCGCTGATATTTCTATCGCCACCGTAATACACTTCATAGTAGGCTACCTTCAAAGCATTTTCCATTTCGGGGGCATTCCACGTAAGCTCTACACTGCGGCTTGCAGGCGTTCCTGCCAAAACAACGCGATAAGGAAGTGGCTCTGGCTCTGCACCTGTGTCAATGGGGTCGCTGGGGCAGGTAAGCATCACCGAAACCATCTGTTCACATTCATACTCGGCTTTGGTTACAATCGCCTTTACGATATATTCGCCATAGACATCGGTGAAAAACTCACGATTTGTAGAAAGCGGAATACCTGTGGCTAAAGTTTCGGCTTTGTACCAAACGAAAGAAATTTCGCCATTGTCATAGTTAAGAATATTAGGCGCGAAAGTAGTACCGTCGCAATTCTCAACATCTAACAAAACATCAAAAATCGGCGCAAGATTGTAATTGATTTCAAATTCCAAAGGTGCAGCCGTAACGCAACCTGTAACCGTGTTGGTAAGTTCTACGCGGATGTCGTCTTGGATTGTGGTCGTAACTCCTTCGGGCGTGTTGAAAGGAATTTGTAGAACGGGGTTTGTAGTGGTTTGCTCCAAAACGCCATTTCTAAATACCTGATACTGAATGGGCTGCAAATTCAACTCGCTGCCCACATTGATAGTAAAGCTACCACTGGCTTCGCAAGCAAAATAAGCCGCATCAGGCGCAAGGAAGGCAGGGCGTGGGTTGTACGTAACCACTACCTCGTCTTCGTCAAACTGACCGCCACAAATTTGGGTTACGCGCACTTTGTAGGTGCGGATAATCGGCGCGGTAAAACCTGCCGCAGGTGCAGGCACTACAAACTGTGAGCTATTGGTGTTTGCGATTGGCACATCATTTAAAAACCACTGATATTCTACGCCTACGTGTGAATCGTTGAAAGATTCGAGCAAAATATTGCCATCACCATCACAACGTTCAAGGTCTGCTCCTAAATCAACCGTAGAAGGCTGGTCGGGAATGACGAAAGAAACAGGCAGAGCTGCCACAGCCGTACAACCAAAAGAAGCACTGTTGATTTCTACCGAATACACGTCTGAAATGGTAACGTTGGTAGCAGGCGCAATGATGGTAAGGTTGGGCGTGCCTTGTCCTGCTAAGGTCATGCCATCGGCATCTACGCCATCTACAATCGCTACGCCGTTTTTAAGCCAAGTATAAGTAAGGTCGACGGCATTAGGCGAAGCCAAAGCATTTAGCGTTGTACCTACTGTGCTGGTAGTAGAAGCACAGATGGTATTATTGCCCTGCAAGCTAACCGAACAAGGGATAATGGCGCAGTTGGTCAGACCTGCTCCGCCAATTTGCTGCATCGTAAAAGTAGGCGAAGCTGCACTAGCAAATCGGTTGATAAACAAGACATAATACTCACCCACTTGTGCGTTGAGTACGTCTACGTTTTCTATCGCCGCCGCCGAAAAACTACAATCGATAGGTGCGCCTAAATCTGCCCCACACACGTCAGGGTTAGGAAAAGGTCCCCAAAGGGCAAAGTCAAAGTCTACTAAGATAGTAGGCGTAAGTTGGGCATTGATAGTACCAGCTTGGTCTATTTGAAAATAAAACCACGCCGAATTGCCTTCTTCGGTGGCGGGCGTAAAAGGCGAACCATTAGCACTGCCCAAGCAGCCAAAATCTACGCCATCTAAGGCATCATTGACATCGCCTGCCCCAATACCTGTGATAAACGTAACGGCATTGTTGGCAAAACACAAAGGCTGCTTGCCTATACAGTCGCCCGAAGAAGCTCCCGTAGGGCATATTGGCTGCTGAAAAATAACAGGTGCTAACACGCCCCCCCCAAAAGTAACTTCGCCCTGACGAATGACATCGCCACACGAAGCACCACTATTGACCATAGAAATAATCCAGTCGGGGCTTGTGCCGTTAGCAATACCATTGCCCCCTGCATCTGTAATTTCCAAGTCTATAATAGAGCCAATGGTTTGGCAGCCAATATAAATAGGCAGACGAAGGTTGTTGGGCAGAGAGCCAATCGCGCCCGAAGCTACTACTACGCCACCTACTTCCAAAGAGTAGGCGTTTTGCGCTGCCGTAGAGCCATCGCCATCAATTTCTACCATCAAAAGGCGCGAACCCGTAGCACAAGTCGAGCGCACATAGACGACTCCGCCTACACCAGCGACATCGCCTGTACCAATTTGTACGCCGTCAGCCGTAACAATTACGTCATCAGTGCCGCCGATTCCATCTCCAAACGTATCACCGACATAGACAACTACTTGCGCTCCGATAGGATAACAGTCTGTATGTACCACAATGGCAGAGTTGTCCGCTAAGGTATTCGGATTTCCTGCTGCTACTTGCACACCATCAACAAAGACGCGATAGTATGTTTCATCTCCAAAACCATCAGTATTGATGGTAACTTCTATTTCTTCCTCACCCGCAGGGCATTGTGCTTGCAGGGCAAAAGAGGCAAAGAAAGAGAGAAAAAGGGTTAAGAAAAAGCGTTTAAGTTTCATATTGTTTAATCTTGTAGGGCTTGTTTGAGGGCGATATTTGCCTCTTGGTCGTTAGAAGTATTGGAAAGAATTTGATTGAGAGCGGCAAGCGCAGCGGCAACCTTAGCACGCATGCCCGCCAAATTGTAATCATTCTGACGTGGTGCCACAACTTTTAAAAGGTGGGCTTGGGGTAGAAAGCGAAATTCTACCGTAGGGTTGTTCGTTTGTAGGTAGTGAATCAAAAAGTTGGTCTTGTACTCACTATCGGCGTAGTCTTCCAAACTTATGAGGTAGCCCCACTTATCGAGCGGCTCACCATAGGTAGCCACTTTTTCGGGGTTATCAAAAGTTACGTCGAATTGTGCAAAGGCTTGATTATCAAGCGCGACAAGCACATACAAACAAAGCGAAAGGGCTAAAAAAAGGACTTTTTTTAACATACATTTGTTTTTTATGGAGTGTTAAAAAGACGTAAGGTAAGATAGCAAGAAAGCCACCTTACCTTTTGATAAGTTTTGAGAAAATGTATGAGATTACTTAACCGCTTCTAATTCAAAACGATAAGTAGTGCGCTCCTTACCGGGCAATCTTACGTCCCATTCCCAAGTCATCATTTCACCTGAAGGGCTAAAGAAAACAACCGTTACGGCAGTAGTGCCATCAAAAGTAATTTCAGAGCCTACCGCGTTTGAAAGCCAGTTGCCGCTCACCCCTGCCGAAGGAGAAGGGAAGCCGTCGGGATTGACTACACTATAAGAGCCGTCTGCATTCAACTGAATACGGTAGTTTTCAAACATGCTCGCCTCGGCTACCTCACGACCAAATTTAGCCGCTACGATACGCCATTCTTTGGCAAATCCATTTTGAGCATTCACATCATCAGAAGGAGTGTTCTCACCAGAACAAGCAGTAAAGGCGAAGCTAATTACTGCGAAAAAGAAAAAGAGTGCTAATTTTTTCATTGTATGAAAATTTGCTTTAGTTGTTAGATTACAGAGTTAAGCGTTTGCAGGAATCGACAAAAACAATGCAAGTGTAGCAATTTTTCTTCTAAAAACAAAAATCGCTACACTTGAAAATGTCGTAATTAGCGAACAATCGTCATTTTTTGCTTCAAAATGCCCTGTTCTGTCCTAATTTCGAGTATATAAATGCCTGAAGTCAAGCCCTCGATAGCAATTTCTTTTTGTAGAGAAGAATAGCTGCCTTCGAGTGTTTCTTGGTAAAATACCTGTCCTGCGGTATTGAAAAGGCGGATACTTTGTGGCTTAATTTCCACCCCTTCTAAGCGAATTGTGAAGCTGCCACTATTCGGATTGGGGTACACTTTTAAGCCAATCGTTTCTACTTCATCCTGACCTAAAACAATAGAAGGCATAACTTCTACTCCATTAGAAAACTCGCCACGGCTACCATCTAAATAAATGGCGCGGACGCGGAAACCTACCTTGACCCCATTCAAAAGCCCTGTAACAGTGAAAGTATTATCCGTTGTGATGCCAATTCTGGTAGTAGGACGGTTTATATCAAAACCATAAACCTCGAAGTGGCGGATACGATTTTCAGCAACGGCAGCGTTCCATGCCAAGTTTGCGGAACGATGTCCGGGCGTAGCCGTTAGGGTAGGCGTGTAAGGAAGTGCAGGGTCTTCGGGTTCGGTAGTCATTGCTTCGGCTACATTGCTATAAGCAGAAAGCCCCGTAGCGTACTGATACTGAACACGATAATAATACGTTGTGTTGTGCTGAACAGCGTAATCTATGTAAGAAGTAGAATCGGTAGGCAAGGTCGCAATCACAACCCAATTTCCAACCCCTTCGAGCGAAGTTGCGCGTTGTAACACAAAACCGCCTTCGGTTGCGCTATTATCCGTCCAAGAAACAGACACCGAATCAGGATTGCCACCAGTGGCAGTAATTTGTGGCAATGGCACAGTGCCACAAACTTTTACGTTGTCGAGCATCCAGAACATAGAGAAATCACCTACCCAACGGAAGCGAATTTGTGCGTTGGCTTGGTTTGCTAATTGTGGAAGCAAAACGCTTTCAGAAATAACAGGGCGCGTTGCATTTGCACCTGCATCAGGGAAGCCTGCTGCATAGGAAACCATATTGTAACCTGTGGCAGGAACGTTGGTAGAAGGCGGATTTGTAGAAGCCACTGCCGTCCAAGAGCCGCCGCCGTTAGTAGAAATTTCAACTACCCCACCACCTGTGAAGGAATTATTGAGATAGCTATCAAAAGAAAGTACCACTTCATTTTCCGCACTTGCATTGAAAACAGGGCTTTCTAAGGCTACATTTTCTGCGCCACCGCCAGAGCTATAAGCGTCGCTATCAAAAGCGGCTACGCCACCTGCAAAGGGCGCGACGATATTACGACCACCGGGGTTATTAAAACGCCAAGTATCGAAGGCAGCACTACCTGCCAAAATATTGTTCTGCCAATCGGCAGGTGCAGTATTGAAGTTTTCATCTATCAAACAGTTGCCTTGTTCGGATACTGAAATATGCGTAACCGAGCTTACAAGGGTATTGTTGTTCAAATTGACATCGCCTGCCAAATTCGCCGTTACGGTAATGGTATAATCGCCGATGAAAGAAAGATTTGCAGGCGCGGTAAAGCTAAAATTAGTCGTTTGGTCTGTGCCAAGATTTAACGTTGCCGTTTGCGATACTTCGCTGATGCCATTCGAGCCTTCCACTTTGTAGGTTAGTACCACGCTGCCAATATTGCCTGCACCCACATTTCGAAGCTGTGCCGTAATGATTTGTGGTGCTAACATATTTTGAGAAGAAACAGGCGTGATAAGTTCTGTAACGGCAATATCAGGAACATTACCACCGATAATGACATCATCAAACCCTGCGCCTTCGCTTACGTCAGCCGCATTTGATTGGAAGAAAAACAAAAAGCGTACATTAGATTGCCCATAAACAGGGGTCAGGACGTGTGTAGAACGAATCCAACCTTCGCTATCGCCCGACCAAGCACTTGCGGGATTGTTATACCAATTAGATTGGTCGCCAAAAGCACCCAAGAGTTGCTCATTCCCAAAATGATTTGCACTTGTGCTATAATAAATTTGGAAACCGTCTGCATTGTCGAAGGTCTTAAAGATATTAGCCAAGCTAATGACGGCGCGATTTGTGCCACTGAAAGTAGAAAGGTCAAAGACAGGTGAAACCACCAAAGTATTAGAGTTGTTGGCATAGTTGCCTGTTAAGGCTGTAACGAAGGCATTATTTCCGCTTGCCGCTGCGTTGATAGTCGCTTTTGAAGGCGTGCCACGCTGCCAAATCGTGCCTGCCTGATAGCGCGGGTCGACGTTCCAACCGCTATTAGCCGCTTCAAAGCCCTCTGTATAAGGGAAAGCAGTAATTCTTCTGCGATTTTCTACCAAAATCGTTTGTGTGTTGTTATCAGGATTTGCGTCGTTGGGCGTAGTTGCCGTAACTTCAATGATATAAAAATCATAACCCGACAAGTCCGCCGTAGTAGGCAAGTTGAAAGTGCCAGTAGCCGTACCACAAGGGTCTAAATTTAGGCTAATTGTGTTGGTAAAATTCGCATTTGCGCCATTGCCATTGTAGGCTTGAATCGCTACATTAGCCGTTACACTTGTAATAACTGCACTGCCTACATTGCTCAAAGTCAAGGATATAGTTTCCGCATCTGTCAAATCTACTCCCGAAGTAGGGTTTGTAATGGCAGTAAGCGCAATATCTGAAACAGGATTTTCTGTAATGGCAATGTTATCAAAACCAAAGCCATCAAAGGCAGTTACAACATCTGAATTTAGCACCAAGCGGAAATAGACGCTACTTTCACCCACTACCTCACAAGGCAGCAAGTTTGAGGCACGAAACCAGCCCTGCGAAGATTCCAAAAGGGCGGCATCTGCGCCACTAATACCGTTGTTGTCGTTGCTGCCTGCCCAACCGGGTAAGCCAGAAGCATCGATAGTATTCCAATTATACCAATTTGTACCCTCACCTACATCACCTACAACGTCCCAAGTAGTGCCGCCATCAATGCTATACTCCAAATGTACGCCATCATAAGCAAGAAGAGAGAACCCAAAAGAATTGAACGCTTCCAAATCATACCAGGCATCAAAGGCAATCGTAGGGCGCGAGGTCATGGCAGAAAAGTCAAATTCAGGTGAGGTGAGATAGCGCGTAACGTCTATTGTGTGAAGACCCGAAAGTTTAGTCTTCCACGAATTGACTCCGCCGGGCGCAGGGGTATTGATTTCTACGTTTGTCGCATCAGGCGTACCTAATTCCCATTCGCCATCGGGGTCTGCCCAGCCGCCGTCACCTGCTTCGAAGTCATTCGAATAAGGGGCAGTGCTACTCACGGCAATTTGTGCATGTAAGGCGCAACTAAACAAGAGCAAAATTGCGCTTAGGAAAATTTTTTTCATAGGTTAAAAAACGAATAAGGTCAAGTGGTCTGTAAGAAAATTTTAGCGCAAAGATAAAAATTATATTTCACCAAGCCCATTTTTAGCTCCAAAAAAAACGATATTATTTTGAAAAAAAGCCTTTTTTCTACTTTTTTTCACCTAAAAGCACCCGCACTTGAGTTTTTTTGCTAATTTTACCGCCGAAAAAAGCCAACCTAACCCTGCTTGTTTCTGTGTTGCTTTGGTTTTAACTTGTTTCAAAAATAAAGGCAATCGAAATACGATACTATAATAGGTTTGGTCTTCCTCTCTGCTTTTACAACATTCCTCAACTTCCTTTGCGATATGAAAACCATTCGTTTTTATGCACTTCTTGTGCTGACCCTTACTTTTATTTTTGGTACTACCAGCTGTTTCGAGGAGCAAGACAACTTAGTGCCGCTCCCCAGTGCCAGCGTTTCGAACACCAATCAAATTACAGGGCAGTGGAAGGTCTATGCCTTAGTAGGCGGCACATTAGACCAACCCTACAAAGGCGTGAGCCATGACGCAGCCGTTACACTTCACAGCGACGGCACGTTGGTCATTCGTCGTCGTGGCATTGACTACAATGGCACTTGGCAAATTGACAAAGCTACACGCGGCTATCTAACCATCGATATGGACGTAGAAGACAATGGCACAATCATTCCCAAAAAATGGGCAATTACCCACTTAGAAGGCAATGAATTTTGGGTAGCCACAGGTGCAAAGCGCGTCAAGATGCGTAAAATGTAAAAAACTGAAATACAAAATAAAAAGCAAGCCACTTGTTTTTTATCAGAATCTTGCTTATACTTGTACTGCTTTCGTAGAAACGCAACAGGTATAAGCATTTTTTTATGCCCTCGCACTTGGTTTGCCAAATCTGACCTCAATGATAGGCTATGAAATACGCCAAAAATTTGCAATCTCCTCTTTTTGAGTGGGGTAAATACCCTTTTGTGAGGCTTTCCCTTGCCCTTATTTTCGGCATTTTGGGTAGCTCGTTTGCAGAAGGTTTTGTGTGGCTGCTCCTCTTTTTTAGCTTATCGGCTGTTTATACGCTTCTTTTTTTTATCGCCATTTCCCAAAAAAATACGGCTTCGCACCCCTTTTTGGGTATTGTTATCTTGCTGACTATCAGTAGTTTAGGGGCTTATTTGAAAGTGCAGAGTAGCCCCCTGCTCGAAGAGAACCACTTATTAAATGAAAAGCGGCAAGTGCAATATTATCAGGGGCGCATCAATAGCTTTGTATCAGAAAAAGAAAAATATTTTTATGCAGATTTTGAAGTAGAAAAGGTAAGGATAGAAAACCTTTGGTATCCCAAAAAAGCAACCCTGCGCATGTATTTTCCAAAGGATTTGCCCCTTTTTACTGCCTTTTCAGACTCTGCCAAGCAAAAAAATCAAGAACCTATCTCCTCTGCCTTCTATCTTCCCACCTACGGCGACCGCCTTTTGCTTAAAAATGCACCCGCTCGCACGCGCCCCCCTTCCAATCCTAACGCCTTTGATTTTCAGCGGCATTTAGAGCTACAAGGCATTTTTCATCAGGCGCACCTACAAAAAGGCGACTTTATCTGGCTCGAAAACGCGCCTCCAAATGCTATCCTGCATTTTATTTTCGCCCTTCGCCGAAAGGCACAAGAAAGTTTGAGCAAGGCACTTTCCGATAAAAATAGCACAAATATAGAAACAAATGATGAAGCAAATGTAGCCATTGCACTACTTTTGGGCATCAAAGATGGTTTGGATAGCGAACTAAAACAAGCCTATAGCGGCACAGGTGCGACCCATGTGTTAGCCGTTTCGGGGCTGCACGTCGGCATTATTTTTCAGGGGCTTACCCTTATTTTGGGTCTATTGAGCAAAAGAGCTAATTTTATGCGGTATAGTCAAATTTTTATTCTTATTTTTTTATGGTTTTATGCTGCCCTTACGGGCTTTTCGCCTTCAGTTTTGCGTGCCGTAACCATGTTTTCTTTTGTTGCCTTAGGAAAAATAGGTAAAAAGCCAAGCAATATTTACAATAGCTTGGCACTTTCTGCCTTTATTCTATTACTTTTTCAGCCCAATATGCTCTATGAATTAGGTTTTCAACTCTCCTACTTAGCACTTTTTGGTATTGTCTATTTGCAGCCACAACTTAGTAGGCTTATCGCTTTTCCGAAGATAGACAAAAAAATGTCTTTTTTCAAAAAATACACACTTTCCCTGCTCAAATGGTCATGGGATTTGACGACTGTCGCTTTGGCGGCGCAAGTTTTTACGCTGCCCATTATGCTTTATTATTTTCACCAGTTTCCTATTTATTTTTGGCTCTCTAATTTTATCGTCATCCCTGCCGCCAGCCTGATTGTGGGTTTGGGTTTTATGGTCTTGATGGCTGATGGTGTGGCTATTTTTTTGCCTTTTCTTTCTTTTTTGGTAGAAATTTTAGCTTTTCTTCTAAAATTTATTCTGACGGTCATGAACTTTTGTATCGTCTTTATCTATGAAAAATTCCCCTTTTCGGTAATAGAGGAAGTAAGTTTTTCGGCATATCAAGCTATTTTCTATGCTTGTGGGGTCTTTTTCTTGCTTTTATTTTGGGAAGCCAAAAGATTTGCATATCTGCCTATCGCCTTTTTATTCAGTGTTTTGATGACCTTTGAAGGCTTGCAAAGACTTGAAAATCAAGCCAATAGGAGCGATTTGGTCTTGTATCAAAGTTCGCGTTTTCCTCATTTAGTTTTGCAGGAAAAAGACAAAGCCTATATTTTTATAGATTCTTCTTTGTATCAAAATTTTGATTTGAAGCAGACACAAGCGCAAATAGAAAAGGTAGCTTTGGAAGATTGGATTTCTAAAAATATAGAAAAGCGCGTTTTTGTGAGCCAAGATACCAACTTTCATGTTGCAAGTTATCGCCAAACGGCGCAGGGGCAAATTTGGCATTGGAAAGGGCTTGACATCGTTTGGCTGCACGAAAAGCCTAAAAACGCGCTGCCTGCCTTCCAAACCGATGTGCTAATTTTGGGAAAAAAAGCGGCTTTTGCACCCGAAAAATTAGCAAAAGTAAAATTTCGCCTACTCATCTTAGAGTATCAGGTGAGCAGTCAATCGTACAACTTTTTTAGGGAACAGGCAGCAAAACAGAATTTTGCACTCCACCATTTGCGCGAACAAGGCGCGTATCAGGCTACTTGGGGCGCACTCAAAGCGCAATAGGGACAAAATGCTAAGAAAAACTTTTTCCCTCGACAAAATCTTCTAACTTTGTAATCGTACCAGAAAACAAAGCCAACTTTCAAATTGTGCTACCTGTTTTTGATTCATCACCTTCTAAACTATCAAAAAATGAAAGCTATTATTTTAAACTATCGCAATCTAACACTTCTTGCTGTTTTGCTCTTTTTAGCCGCTTGCGGTCAGAAAAAAGACCAAGCCAATGGCGAAAATACCCTTAGCGATAGCACGCAAATTGTAACCGAAACGCCACAAAATTGTACATATAGCTATGATTCAAGCGAAGTTACTATCTCTTGGACAGCTTATAAATTCACCGAAAAGACGGGAGTCAATGGCAAATTCAGAAGTGTCAAAGTAAATACCAGCAATGGTGCAGCCCAAAATGTAACAGATTTGCTCAATAACCTTACTTTCGAAATTCCGATTGAGGGCGTGGATACCAACGACCCTGAACGCGACAAAAAAATCAAGACCTACTTCTTTGGCACACTCAAAGAAACAGAGGTATTGCGCGGCAGTTTTACCAAAGTAGAAGGCAACGACCAGAGCGGAACGGCTACTATTTTATTGAAAATGAACAACTTAGAAAAAGAAGTTCCCCTTTCTTACGAAGTAAATGCTGAAAACGTCTTGCGCTTCACAGGCGATATTGACGTAAATCTTTGGGAGGGCATGGCGGCTATCAATGCGCTAAATGAGGTTTGTAAAGACCTGCACACAGGCAAAGATGGCATTAGCAAACTTTGGTCGGAAGTTTCGCTTAATATCAGTGCCAAGCTGATGAAAAATTGCGAATAAGGCGCGTTTCTAAGCACGCTAAACTATTTTAAATAATTTTGGTAATCTCTTTCAGAAAAAAAACCTATAAAGTGGCTTGCTTTATAGGTTTTTTTAGATTTGAAAATGCAATGGATAGGGTTATCGCTTGTTCATCTCTACATACGGACGCTCGGTAGCTCCTGTGTAAATTTGACGCGGACGACCAATAGGCTGCTTCATTTGCAACATTTCGAGCCATTGTGCAATCCAACCCGGCATACGTCCCATAGCAAACATAACCGTAAACATATCCACAGGCAGCCCCAAAGCGCGGTAGATGATGCCTGAATAGAAGTCTACGTTTGGATATAATTTGCGGCTTACAAAGAAGTCGTCTTTTAGAGCCACTTCTTCGAGCTGCTTGGCAAGGTCTAAAAGTGGGTCATTGATGCCCAACTTGTTCAAGACCTCATCGCAAGATTTTTTGAGGATACGCGCACGCGGGTCAAAGTTTTTATAGACGCGGTGTCCGAATCCCATCAAACGCATTTCGCGACTCTTGACTTTTTCTACAAAAGTGCTGATGCTCACGCCGTTTTTATGGATGTCTTCCAACATTTCGATAACTTCCTGATTTGCGCCGCCATGCAGGGGCCCGCCTAAGGCATTGATAGCCGAAGCGATGGCAGAATAGATATTTGCCAAAGAAGAGCCTACCATTCTAACAGTAGAAGTGGAACAGTTTTGCTCGTGGTCGGCGTGCAGGATAAGGAGTTTGTCGAGTGCATCTGCCACTACGGGGTCTACATGATAATCTTCGGTAGGGAGTGCAAACATCATTTTGAGGAAACGCTCGCAATAAGAAAGGCTATTGTCGGGATAATTAACGGGGTGTCCCATTTCATTTTTGTACGACCAAGCTGCAATGGTAGGGATTTTAGCAATCAGACGCACCACAGAAAGGTAAATCTCTTCGGGCGGACGGTTTGTTTCCATCGCACGTGGGTAGAAGGCACTCAAAGCAGCGGTGAGAGAGCCTAAAACGCCCATTGGGTGTGCCGTAGTAGGGAAGCCATCGAAGATTTTGCGCATATCCTCGTGAATGAGGGTATGTTTGGTGATGTCGGTCTGAAACTTTTTGAGCTGTTCGGCGGTAGGCAATTCGCCATAGATGAGAAGCCACGACACTTCCAAGAAGCTCGATTTTTCCGCTAACTCTTCAATATTATAGCCCCGATAGCGCAAGATGCCTTGCTCGCCATCTAAAAAGGTGATGCTACTGGTAGTAGAGCCTGTATTTTTAAAGCCGGGGTCCATCGTGATAAGACCTGTTTGGTCGCGGAGTTTGCCAATATCAATCGCAACCTCACCTTCTGTGCCTTCAAGGAGTGGGAGTTCGTAGGTTGTACCATTATAGGTCAGCGTAGCGGTTTTGTCAGATTGTGCCATGCTTGGTGGGAATTTGTATATGTGAAACAGGGTATAAGATGCAAAGGGTTTGCGAGGAAATTCGCGCGGGAATGTGCAAAAACGAAGCGTTGAGGGTCTTGAAAAGCAAAGATAACGCAAAAATTGGTTTTAACAAGATGCTTTTTTATTTTTTTATCGATTTTAGTAGCCGCTCACCACTCTCTTTTGTGTAAAGAAGAGATAGTTGTATTTTTGTAATACTTTTATTTTTTTTGTATAAAATAAAGCATCACAAATAGGAAAGCGAGCAAGGGCGAAAAGAAAAGGCTGATAAGCTGCTCGGCATATACGACTAAGAACCCCAATCCGCTGATTTTGTTTGCCACCAAAAGAAGGATAGCCCCTCCCAACAAAGCCGCCTGTCCCATAAGCTGCCACAGCACCTTTCGCCACTCACCCCACCAAAGGATACAACCTATTAGCACGTTCAACCCCAAAAACAGCAGTGCTACCAAACCTGTATCTACCCAATTCCAGACCCCTACGCCGCGCAGCCACTCCGCCCAACTTACGCGATTCATACCCGCATAGAGCCAAAAAAGAAGGCACAAGGGGAGGAATATTTTTTTTGTCATGGGAGGGAGGGGTTAGAATTATCCTTAACTTTTAAAACTAATTCATATATTTTCTCTGCATAACTTTCTATGCTAAAATTTTCATAGACCCACTCCCAAGCCTGTGAGGTCATCTTATTGATATGGGTAGGATTTTCTATCAAAAAAATCATCTTTTGGGCTAAGTCTTCAGTAGTGCCGTCATAGGCAAGCCCGCGCCCGTCGGCTATAAGCTCGGCAGTACCTGCACTGTTTCGCCCTATTACAGGTCGAAGGGCAGCCATGCTCTCTACCGTTACGCGCCCCATTGCCTCAGCTTGCGAACACATCAGGGTGGCATTTACATGGGGGAAAACTTCTTCAAAAACATCTGAAACAAGACCTCTAAGACTTACATTTAGGCTTAGATTCTTTTTTCTGATGAGCCTTTCTAAGTTTTTTGTATCGCCTTCGCCTACTATCCAAAGTGTAGTTTTTGGATATTTTTCTACTACCAAACTAAGGGCTTCTACTGCTTGTTTTTGTCCTTTATTTGTTTGTATCAACCCAATAATACAAAATATAAAATTATTTGTATTTGCTTTTTGTTTATTTTGTAAAAATTTTTCTTTTTTCAATATTCCATTGTAAATTACTTCTATAGGTACATTTCCTATCTTTGCCTCAAAGTGGCGTGCTATGTTTTCACTAATGGCAATGCGAAGTGTTGTCTGTGCTATTTTTTGATAATGTTCCTCGCCGTCAGAAAAAGGAAAGACGAGTTTATAATCTTCCCAGCCAAATTCACGTAAATGCCACACGTGCGCCAAGTTTAATCTTTTAGATATATCATATCCTACATCAAAAACCGAACTATTGGAATAAATCAAATCTGGTTGCCACTCTTGCAGTTTTTCAGTAAGTAAGTTATTTGCTTCCTGATTTTTTCTTCGCGCCGTCCGCGCCTCTTTGATATATTGTAAGTATTGAAACGGTCGTTTAGGCAAAAAACGTGAATACCAACGATATTGCATGGACATAGCAAAAGGAAAAACGAGCGTTTCGATTTTCTTTTTTCTCAAAATCATTTCAAATTCGCTATCAGGATTGGGCATAACCACCAAAAACTTTATCTTTGCATCTAAGCTCTGCAAGCCCTCTATTAAGCCAATCAAAGACCGATTTGCGCCATATAGCTCTGTATAGTGGGTAAAAAAAGCAATTTTCATAGGACTATCATTCATTTAAAATACAAAAAGATGACGTTTTTAGACAAAATAAAAAAACTATTTTCTTCTAACCAAGCATTTAGTTCTAAGCAGTATTGGGATTCGCGCTATTCCTTAGGAGGCAATTCTGGTGCAGGTTCTTATGGTCAGATAGCGGAATTTAAGGCACAAGTCGTAAATGATTTCGTAGCCAAGAACGCTATCCAAAGCGTCATAGACTTTGGTTGTGGAGACGGCAATCAATTACAATACGCCCAATACCCGCACTACATTGGGATTGATGTTTCGCCCAAAGCCATAGAAATTTGCAAAGCCAAATATAAAGAGGATTCTTCAAAATCTTTCGAAATTCACGATGAGGAAATGGTAAAAAATCTAAAAGGTGATTTGACTCTCTCTATGGAGGTTATCTTTCATTTGGTAGAAGATGACGTTTATTTTAAGTATCTTTCAAACTTATTTGAAAGCAGTACAAAATATGTTTGTGTTTATAGCACAGATTATGACTTAGAAAAGCCAAAAGACATCAACGAACAAGCCGTTTCCCATGTCCGTCACCGAAAATTTACGAATGATGTGATGCGCATTTTCCCACATTTTAAACTTATAGAAACTGTAGAAACGCCCTTTGAAGGTCGTCAGGCGAGTAAATTCTTCTTTTTTGAAAAAGAGAGAGCATAAAAAAAGACTCATGAAGATACTACATTTTATTACAATCTTTTCACTGCCCTCTGAAACATTTATCTATGATTTTATCCTGAACCAACAACTGAAAGAATCATTTGTAAAGCAAGCGGTGCTTTGTTTCCAGCGTACTTTAAAAAAGCAACGTCCCCTCTCAAATTTGGAGGTCATAGAAAAATATCCGCGCTTTTACAAACGCTACTTCCTCAGATTGCTTGGCTTTAGCTTGAAAAAGCGAGTTATTTCGTTTTTAGAGAGATGTAGCCCAGACCTCATACAGGCACACATTGGCGTAAATGGCATCGAGATTTTCCAGCTTTTGCAAGGCACTCAATTCGAGCAGACTCCCATTTTAGTTTCTCTAACGGGTACAGATGCCACTTCTTTGCCTTTTATTGACCCAGTTTATAGAAAGAACTTCTTAGCATTGGCGGCTGCACCGCAGGTGGCTTTTACGGTCAATTCCGTTTTTCTGAAAAACAAACTTTTGAGTTTAGGTGTGAAAGAAAACAAAATTCACATTGTCTATAATATGTTTAACCCCGCCTTTCAATTTCAACCCAAAACTCTTTTCTTCAAGCAAGGCGACACCCTACGCCTTATCAGCGTTGCACGTCTGACGGCTTGTAAGGGTCATAAATATCTTTTAGAGGCTTTCAAAATATTTTCCCAACACTATCCTAATACGGTGCTTACCTTAGCAGGAGGAGGGGAGTTGGAGCAAGAAATTAGGCAACAGATACACGATTTGGGGATAGAAAGTAAGGTAAATATGTTGGGCATGGTGCCGCACCAAAAGTTGCCCGACATATTGGCAGCGCACGATGTTTATCTGCACCCTGCTATCATCACAGAGGATACGCGCGAAGAAGAAGCCTTTGGCATTTCCATTTTAGAAGCTATAGCGGCAGGGCTACCCGTAATAGCAAGTGCCATAGGTGGGATTCCCGAAGTAATAGGAAGGGAAAACAAACACGCTTTCCTTGTTGCTGAAAAGGACATTACCCAAATTGTAGAAAAACTTAAAATGATGGTCAGCACCGATTATGAGTTTTCGAGTAATGCCGCGTATGCGCACGAACGAACTACTTTCTATAGCATGGAAAACTACCTCAAACGCATGAATAAGGTGTATCAGGAAATTTTACAATAATAGTACAGACTTTTATACATCAAAGACTACCAAAAATATGCTGCAAATCTTTTGCGCAAGATTCCGTGCTATAATGCCTCGACAAGGTTTGATACCCTTGTTCTGCTATTTGTATCCTTTCTTGGTCGTTTTTAAGGAAATAGCGAACCTTATCTAAAAGGTCTTTTTGATTGTGGTAGGCTATGAAATCGCGCCCTTCCTTCAAAAATTCAGGATACCTACCTGCATCAGAAAGCATAAAAGCCTTCATACCCAAGGTTTCAAAAACACGCATGTTACCCTTTCGCTCACCTGTGCTATCGCTATGGCAATTAAATACGATTTTAGACCTATCTATAACGTCTAAGAAATCGCGAAAGAAAACCGATTTTCGATAAACAGGGTAAAAATTGAACGGCAAAATAGGCACTAAACCCTTGACGCGATAGTAAGTTTTTAGATGATATCGAATTTTATACTTAAAATAAAACTGTTTAATAATTTCAGAAAGGAAATTATTACGTTCGCCAAACATCCAATCGTTGTATGTACCCACAAAACTTAGGTCTATGTCTTTTTCTCTTTCTGGAAAAAAACGAGGCTTGATACTGGGTTCGAAAGCAAAATCGCGTAGGGCAGCTTTTTTTACGCCAACCTCTTTGAGTTGTGATAGATATAAATCATTAAAAGAAAGTCCGATATCGAAACAAGAGAAGTCTAAGTTTTTCGCAAAGGGCGAGGCTTTCCAAGCAGCACAAATCGGTGTTTTTTTGATTTTTGAATAATTTTGCGAAAACCATTCAGGATTGACCGTATAAATTACATCAGGCTGGAAGGCTTCTATTTGTGCGTTGAGAATTTCCAATTCCCAATTTTGCGCTTCATAAGACAGACCTTGTTCTTTCGCCCATAAGTTTTGCAGATAGAAGGCATTTCCAAAGGTTACGAAATGATGTATCCCTAATTCTGACTCTTGCGCTCCCATCAAGGAAGTGCTACCCGCGTGTAAAATTTGCAGAACACAAGCCTGATGGGTCAGCCCCTTGATACCCAACTTCTGAAAATAAGCGTCATTAAAAAGCGAAGCTCCCTGCTGCGAGGTTACGTGAAAAAAGATTTTGAGCATAATTTCGTAATTTTGGTCAAAAATACAAAATCCCTCTCACATGATACTGCACCCACAAAATGCCGTCTTAGAAGTTCACGACCTGACGGTGAGTTATGACAAAAAGCCTGTCCTTTGGGGCATAGACCTGACCCTGCCACAGGGTGCGCTCGTGGGCGTGATGGGACCTAACGGAGCAGGAAAATCTACCCTCATCAAAGCCATTATGGGCTTGCAGAGCCTTGCAAGCGGCTATGTGCGCCTTTTCGGGGAGAGCCTCGATAAGGTGCGTCTGCGTGTGAGTTATGTTCCACAAAGGGAAAGTGTAGATTGGGATTTTCCTGCGTCCGTTTTGGAAGTAGTCTTGATGGGCTTGTATGGCAAAATGGGACTTTTTCAGCGTCCTACACAGAAAGATAAGGAAAAAGCCCTACACTACCTTAGCCAAGTGCAGATGGAAAATTTCGCGCATAGACAAATTTCACAACTTTCGGGCGGGCAGCAGCAGCGCGTATTTTTAGCACGTGCCTTAGCACAGGAAGCCGACCTATACCTGATGGACGAACCCTTTGTAGGCGTAGATGCCACCACCGAACAAGCCATTATCCAACTACTGCAAGGCATGAAAAAAGAGGGCAAGACCCTCGTGGTAGTGCATCACGACTTACAATCGGCAGCCCAATATTTCGATTGGCTTGTCCTGCTCAATATGCGATTAGTTGCCAGCGCACCTACCGAACAAGCCCTCACGCCCGCCCTACTACGTGAAACCTACGGCGGAAAGCTCACTTTACTTTCAGAAGTAGGAGATTTGCTCAAAAAGTCGGAGTTTCCTTCGAGGGAGCAGCCATAGTGTAATTTTCAAAAAAAGGACTTGCCTGTTCTCCCTGTTGCTGTGCCAAAGTTTTGGCTTCCAATCGCACCAAAGCGCGAATTGCCCAAAGTGCTTCCTCTTTGCTTGTAGCACGCGAAAGCTGCCCTAAAAAGCCTTTTTCTTTCGAAGAGCCTATGTTTTGAATCGCTTTCAAGATTTGGATTCGAATAGAAAGCGGCTCCTGTGCATAACGTTGCTTCAAAGTAGGCAGCGTTTCTTTGAGCTGATATTTGCGAATGGCTATCACCACCAAACGGCGAATGGTCAGATTGGGGTGCTGTAATAAAGGAAGCGTTTTTTGTACCCAATCGCGCCTACCGCTCCAAATTAGCAGGCGCAAAACCATATTGAGCAAATAAACATTTGCCAATGCAAGCCGCCAAAAATAGTGAATGGTAGTTTTTTTGCTCATAACACAAAACGGAAAGTTGCGCCCAAGTTGTGATAAAGATAGTCAAGAAGTTCATACCCAAAAGGTATGCGAAGTGTCCGATTAAAAACTAAAATAAAAATCAACCCAAAAGAGAGGTACAACACCACTCTAAAACTCAATCCTCATAAACAGAAAGGACACTTGACGATAAGATAACAAAAAAAGCCGCTTTTTCGTTCTTAGTCTGACGATAAAAGAAGGAAGAAGTACAAAAAGAGTTCATCAAAACAACCAAATGTGTCTCCGAAGCCCCAAATCGCCTTTTCTTACTACAACGCAAAAATTGGCTTTATCATTGCAAAAGACTTTGGAAAAATAAAATATCTCAGCCCTATCTATCCTGATTTTCAATAAAAAAGCCTTTCAAACGTTTTCCAAACAAACCGCTTTGAACTATTCACTTTGTGTCTGCCTTCCGCCAGTCAAGACTTTTTTGTAGGGCAAAGTTAGCACGCCCCTGCAAAACAAAACGAAAAGCCTTCTATCTGACCAAACCTAAATTTTGCCCCTATATGGTGGCACAATAAATGCCCTGCACTCGAAAAATTGATAGGGCAGAGCCATAGGTGCAAATCGCTTGTTTTTTCACGTTTACCCCAAAAAGTAGAGATGAAGTTTTTATTTTGGTTTATCGGTTTTATTTTTTATATAAGTTCGGCGTGGGCGCAACCCGACGCACTCAATCACTATGTTCAGGCAGAACAACATCGCCACCAAAGGCAATATGATGCGGCAATTTCCGAATACGACAAGGCTATTTCGAAAGACCCCTCGAACTATAAATTTTTTGTCCAACAAGGGAAATGCTATGTCTTGAAAAAAAATACAGAAGACGCGCGTCTTTGTTTTGAAAAGGCACTCAAACTCAAACCCGACGATTTGGAAGCCTTAGTCGGTTTGGCTCGCATCTATGGGCAACAGCGGAATTTAGATAAGACCCTCTTTTATTTAGACAAGGCTTTTGTCTATGAAACCGACCCTGCCGAAAAGGTTGCGCATAAGCTCCAAATTCTCAAAATTATCTACCAACAACAAAGCCTTTCCCTTGCCGAAAAACACGTACAAGATGCCTTAATGTTAGATTCAAAAAATGCTGAATTTCTCTTTTTTGGGGCTTGGTTTCAAAATCTAAAACAAAATCATGCCGTAGCCATCAGACACATAGAAGCTGCCCTGCCTTTGCTTGCAGGCAATTCGCCCGAAGAAAATGCCCGCTACTATCTACAACTTGGTATCGCCTATTTCCAACTCAAAAACTACACAAAGGCAAAAGAAGCCTTAGTAAAGGCAAACTATGGCACGTTTAAAAATCAAATCGTGCGCATGACTCCTGAATACCACTACGCCATTGCACAAGCCTTCCAACAGATGTACCTCTTTGAAGAAGCACAAAAATACCTCGATAAGACCCTCGAAATAGAGCCTGCCTACACCTTAGCACGCGATTTAAAACTCACCATCATCAATCAGCAAGTCAATCATAGCCCCAAAATAGAAGTCTTGAAAAATGCCATCTGGCACGAAAACAATCAGGAAAATAGAGCCAAAAAATACGGCGATTTGGCGCGTTTTTATCTTGAAAACCAACAATTTGAAAACGCCTACTTAGCCGCCCAAGAGTGCCTCAAAACCCTGCCAAGCCGCTACGATATTCGCTTTCTAAATGCCTTAGCACTTTATAGAGCAGGAAAAAAGAGCGAAGGGCTGAACGAATTGCAACATCTGGTCGCATTGAGTAGTATTTCCAACGACTTACGCTCACTTTTTGCCTTCACCTTAGGCAAACTCTATCACGAAGCAGGCGACAAAAACAAAGCCGAAACCTACCTCAAAAAAGTAGGCACGCCCATTTTCAGAATGGCAGCCATGGAACTCCTAAATCCTTAATCTTTTTATCTAAAAACTATCCTCAATATCCTCCCTTTATACTCGCATGCTCGCACTTCCTACACGCCTTTCACGCCTTTTGGCTATCGGATTATTGGGCTTCCTAAGCCTCTACAATCTTTCTAATACACAAGCACAAGACAAAACACTCAAAACCCTTGCACAGCACGATTTTGTAGAAATTACAGAACAAGATGGCGAATTTGTCTTCTTTACCCTTTGTGGAAAAGCCGCACACAGCCTTTCAGTGGATTTGGGCGACCCCACTGCCCCTACTTTGGCGATTATGATGCAAGATATGATGCGTTTCGTTCCCTTAAACAAAGTCAAAGAAGAAAAAGATGGCAAAATCCATTTCGAGTACAAAGAACAGAACGACTCCCTACAAAAAGGCTGGCTACTTTGGAAAGAAAGCGAACAGAGGCTTATCGTTTATATGAACCTTTCGGAATACACTTTCACGCTCGAAGAGAAGACTACCGACCTACTCAAATTAGACGATTGTAACAAAAGATAAACTTTTATAGTTTTTTAATATGATTTTCTAATTTTAAAATTTTCTAACCTTTCACAATTTTCTAACCTTTCACAATTTTCTATCTGGATTTTCGGATAAAAATTGCGCCCAACTGCCTTTGCTGCCTCCTTTTTTGCCTTTTGTAGGCTTAACTTGGGGCAGCCCTCCTTCGCGACTCTCGAAATAATGACAAACCGCCACTGCCACAGCGTCTGTGGCATCTAAAAGTTCGGGGATTTCTTTGAAGTGAAAAAGCGTCTGCAACATACGCGCCACCTGCTCCTTCGAAGCCGCCCCACTACCCGTAACCGCCTGCTTGACTTTCAAGGGCGCGTACTCGAAAACGGGCAACTGCTGCGAAAGTGCCGCCGCCATCGCAACGCCTTGCGCTCTGCCCAATTTGAGCATCGATTGTACGTTTTTTCCAAAAAAAGGGGCTTCCAAAGCCATCTCTTGGGGTCTAAATTCGTCTATTAAAAGGGTGAGCCGCTCAAAAATCTTTTGCAGGCGCGTGTAATGATTTTCGTATTGTTTGAGGTGCAAAACCCCCAACTGTAAAAGCAAAAGTTCTTTTTTAGCACTAATACCAATCACGCCATAACCCAAGATTTGCGTACCGGGGTCTATTCCCAAAATAACTTTTTCTATTTCAAGTTCTTGATGGTTCATAATGGTCTAATTTTCTGTAATAAAACAAGATTTTATATTACCTTTGTAGGCAGAATCGGCTCGATGGTGGGGCATCATATCGTACAATATGCAGCGACTTTGGTTTTTAAAGCAATATGGCTTTTTTATTTTTTGGATTAAAAAAAATCTAAAAAATAAAAACTTACAAAAGATAGGACTTTTTCTCAAAGCTCTCTTAGGCTTGGGTATCCTTTTTTTGCTCTTTCAATCGCTACAAAGCAAAAGTAGCCTCCCTAAGCAATGGGATTTATGGTTACAAAATTTGCAAAAAAAATCGGATTCTGCACAATATTGGAGCATCTGGGGGCTTTTTTTTCTGGGAATCGCACTTAATTGGTATGCAGAAGCGCGAAAATGGCAACTGCTCTGCCTGCCTTTCCTATCCATTTCACTACGCAAGGCATGGAAAAGCGTTTGGGTAGGATTAGCCGTTTCTGTGGCACTGCCTTTTGGAAACTTGCTCGGACGTTTGTGGGTAGTGCCGCTGCATAGGCTCGAAAATAGCCCTGCGGCTCTGCCCTATACCCTTCTAAGCCTCAATGCCCTGACACAAAATGCTTTCACTTACTTATTGGGGCTGCCTGCTTTTTGGTTTCTGATGCGAGAAAGATTTACAAATCCATTTGCTGCTTACTCCGAAGTTGTACTTTTTTTCTTAGCATTTTTTTTGGTAGGGCTAATTCTTGCTTTTTTAGCCCTTCGAGGTGCTTTTTCGAAACCTAAAATCTTAGAAAAGATACAATTTTTTTACCGCCAAAATATAGCCCTGCACCGTTGGAAGACGCTTTTTCAACTATTGGGGCTTTCTTTTTTCCGTTATAGTGTCTTTACGGCACAATTCGCGCTTTTGCTCTTTCTTTTCGATTCAGATTTGAAAGTAGAAGACTGCATTTTAGGCGTGATGGCTACTTATTTTTTAAAATCGCTATTTCCTTTTTTTAATTTATTTTTTGACTTGGGCTTGCGCGAAGGGGCGGCTATTCTTGTTTTCGAGCAATTAGGCGCAAACCTGCTACCTGTCTTACTTGCTTCTCTGTGCATTTGGTTTTTCAATTTATTCTTGCCTACCTTTTTGGGATTCTGTTGGGGCGGGTCATTATTTTTTAGCCTTCCAAAAGACAAAATTTAATTTTTTTTGTCTAATAAAATTCTTTAAAAAAGATAAAAAAATTATTCTTACTATAACTTTTCAAGGATTTTTCAACCTACTGCAACCTTTTTCAAACAAAAGAGTATAAGAGTGAAAACACTGCCTTTGTGCAGTTATTCTTATCCTACCTAACTTTTTTTGTATGCAAACCCAAGTCTTACTTTCTGACCTCAAACAAATTACCGAGCAGGCAGCCAAGATTTGTCAGCAGACCTTCGTACCGCTTTCCGAGCGAGAACTGAATTGGAAGCCGCAGCCCGAAAAGTGGAGCGTTTTGGAATGTTTGGCGCACCTCAATTACTACGGAAGATTTTACATTCCCGTCTTTAAGGCGCGTATCCAAAAAGGCATCGAAAGGCAGAGCCGCCCTGAAAGTGAGGTCATTTCTAATTGGTTAGGCAAAAAAGCGATTGCCGCCGTCCGTTTAGACCCACAAAAAAAACAGCCCCTTCAAAAGATGAAAACGCTCAAAGTTTCCAACTTTGCCTCACAAAATTTAGAAAAACAGCGCGTACTTTCTGAATTTTTGAAACAACAAGAAGACTTTTTGCGTATCATAGAAAGAGCTGGCGAGGTAAATCTCAATCGCATCAAAATCCCGACAAGCATTTCGAGTTTGGTGCGCCTGCGCTTAGGCGATGGCTTGCAATTTATCATTTACCACAATGAGCGGCATATCGTACAAGCGCAAAACGTTCTTAGCCTACAAAAAGAAGTAGAAGCGCAAAGCCTCTAAGAACGCCCAGTTTATTTTTTAAACTCTATTTTTAAAGTTAGAATGAACGTATTGTATTTACTTTATTTTCGTAAAAAATGAAAAGTTGTTTATTAAGTCGTGAATAAATCCTGCCCTATTGAAAAGGCAGGATTTATTTTTTGTCTGAAAAAACCAAAACTTCACAGAATAAAGTTTGGAAGGGCGTTGTTACAACGGTCAGCATGTCAAAAAACGGGGTTTTGTGCTTCGTGCAAACCTGCTGAACCCCCACCCTGCCCTCCCCCCATAGGGGAGGGTTCGAAAAC
Organism: Hugenholtzia roseola DSM 9546; assembly: GCF_000422585.1. Lineage (NCBI taxonomy): Bacteria > Pseudomonadati > Bacteroidota > Cytophagia > Cytophagales > Bernardetiaceae > Hugenholtzia > Hugenholtzia roseola. The sequence continues at coordinate 64,168 of NZ_AUGI01000032.1, read as the reverse complement.
CAAATCATTTTTTTGCATAAATGCAAAAAAATGATAGCGAAAATAAAAGCCCCGCCCTATGGGGGCGAGGTTTGGGGTGGGGTGCATTTAAGACTTTTATCGTTGTAACAACGCCGTTTGCAAGCCCTATTCTATGAAGTTTTTAGCGAAGTTTTTAGAAGTTTTTAGCAAAAAGCGATTCGCTATGATACAATACATATCAAACCTATTTTCTTCCTTACTTTCTTCCCTATTTTCTTCCCATTTTTGCCTCGATGCTCTGCTGCGTGTGGGGGACAGCCAAAAGGCGGGCTTTGGGAATAAGTTTTCCTGTATCGATGCAAATGCCATAAGTGCCATTTTTGATGCGAAATAAGGCACGTTCCAAATCGGCAATAAAACGCTGGGTGCGTGCAGCTAACTGATTGAGTTCCTCTTTTTCTAAGGCATCTGCGCCATCGTCGAAGGTGCTGACGTTGCTTCTGCCTTCCTCGCCATAGACATCGCGCGAAATTGAAGATTTGAGATGGCTCAAATCCTGACGCGCCTTATTGAGTTTGGTAAGGATGACGGCTTCAAACTCGGCTAAATCTTCTGCCGAATAGCGCGTAGGTTCGTTGGTATGTGTCGTTTCCATGTGGTTTCTATTTGCGTAGTTTTGCGTCGGTAGATGCGCGATTTGAAAAACAGCGCAAAAATAGGACTATTTTGCTTTTCTAACAAAAAAAATTTTAAAGCTACTATGAAAATCCAAAGACCCCGCTATTAAATTCTTGTGAAAGCCAAATAAATGCTATGTAAAGCCGCCATTTTTCGTTTTCTTGGGAGTGCCTTCCGAACTTTTCGCCTGCCTTTGCCACTGCTTTCCAAACGCCGCACCTACTTTCGTACCCTTTGTACGAAAAGCCTTTTGATAGGGTTGCTTCTCTTGAAAAGCGGCTAAAAACAGAAAAAAAATCGAAATTTAAACGCCTGATAATCAAATCACAACGAAAAAAATCCAACTTTTTTCAAAAAATTACGTAGGAAAATTTGGAGCTTCGAAAAAAACGCCCTACCTTTGCATCACCAAAACGGACAACGAAGAGCAGTTTTTGATTCTCAAACACAAAAAAGAGAAAGCAAAAAAGAAAAGAACCCTTAAAAAGGAACTTTTAAATCGCAAGTTTGGTTTTGGAAAAGTAAGACAAAAAGGTGATGTAGCTCAGCTGGTAGAGCGTCGGACTGAAAATCCGTGTGTCGGTGGTTCGAGTCCACTCATCACCACAAGAAATTCTAAATAATTGAAAAGTAGGCAAAAATATTTTTCTTGAAATTTGGAAATTTGAAAAAAATCGCGCAACTTTGTGTGGCTTTTTCAAAAAAGCCACACAAGACGCAAATTCCTCCTTAGCTCAGTTGGTTAGAGCATCTGACTGTTAATCAGAGGGTCGCTGGTTCGAGTCCAGCAGGGGGAGCAAAAGCCTGTACTGAAAAGTGCAGGCTTTTTTTGTTTTATTTTTCCTCTACATTTTTCTCTACAAAAGATGGCAGGGTTTCAAATACGTCCGCGTCAGGCTCTACAATATGGGCTTTCCTTTTCCATAGCCGCCTTTCTCTTTTATTGGCTCTATCGTGATGTAGATATGGCAGAGATGTTTGCCAAACTTGGGAAGGCTAATTTTGGTTGGGTCTTGCTCTCTATGCTTTTGGGGGCGATAAGCCACCTTAGTAGAGGCGCACGATGGCGGCTTGCGCTTGCGCCTTTGGGCTATCGTGTGAGTGTGAGCAGGGCTTTTTTTGCGGTCATGACGGGCTATTTGGGCAACTTGCTTCTGCCCAGAGCGGGCGAATTGGTGCGCTGTGTGGCATTGGATAAAAATGCAGGTGTGCCTACGGAGGTTTCTTTGGGTACGGTGATTACTGAACGGACTTTCGACTTTTTGGTCTTGCTCACGCTTTGTCTTCTCACTTTTTGGATAGAAATTAGCAGGTTAGAACAAATTTTAGGCGATAAAATAGACTTACAAACCTATCAGACCCAACTCGATGGCTTGCTTGCCCAATCCTTTTGGCTTGTGCCTTTGGTGGTGCTTCTATTTTTGGGGCTTCTTTTTGTGGTGTTCAAATTCAAGACTTTATTTTTTGAAAATAAGTTAGCCCAAAAAATCAGGCAGTTTGTCAAAGGCTTGGTAGCGGGTTTGCTTAGTATTCGCAACCTGACTTGGGAGCAGCGGCTGGGTTATCTTTTTCATACCTTTGTGATTTGGCTCATGTATTTTTTGATGCTTTATGTTCTCTTTTTTAGTTTGGAAAGTACAGCGCATTTGGGTTGGGATACTTGTAATTTGCTTATCGTAATGGGTGGAATTGGTATGATTGTGCCTGTGCAGGGCGGCATAGGAGCGTATCATTTTCTGACCCAAATCACGCTGATGAGCTACGGTATTTCGGAATCGGATAGCAAATATTTCGCTTTTTTGGCGCATAGCTGCCAAACTTTGATGGTAATTTTGATGGGAACGATAGCTTTTGTATTTTTGAGCATGACAAAAAAGAAAAGTTTGTAGCCCTCCAACTCTCACTCCTATCTTCTCTATGTTTGAAAAACCCGAACACATAGGTATCGCTGTTCAGAATTTAGAACAAGCCAATGCCCTTTTTGCCAAACTCTTAGGCAAGGCACACTACAAAATAGAAGCTGTGGTATCCGAACACGTCTTGACTTCCTTTTTTCAAGTAGGCGAAACTAAAATCGAGCTTTTAGAAGGCACATCAGAGGAAAGCCCCATTCGGAAATTTATAGAAAAAAAGGGGCAGGGTATTCACCATATCGCCTTCGAGGTAGCCGATATTGAAGCCGAAATGCAGCGTCTGGCGGCAGAGGGTTTTGTACTACTAAACGAAAAGCCCAAGCGTGGGGCAGATAATAAACTCATCTGCTTTTTGCACCCCAAAAGTACGGCAGGGGTCTTGATAGAATTGTGCCAAGAGATAAGAGAAGCCTAACGTTATCCCCTTTTTTACCTACCGCTTTCCCTACTGCTATGCGACTATCTTTTTTTTCGGCTTTTTTTTCGGCATCTTTTTCGGCTTCTTTTTCGGCTTCTTTCTGGCTCTTTTGTGGCTTCTTTTCGCTTTTCACCTTCTTTGGGAATTTAGAAAATGCCGCTCTTTGGGCGCAAGATAGCACCCGACAAGAAAAGCTAAAACCCACAAGCGCGAAACCTTCCAAGACGCAAAGCCTACGCGATGCCTACCGTTTGGCACAGCGTTATTTTCAGGAAGGAAAGACAGATAAGTGCCTCGAAGTACTCGAAGTAGCTTGTTTTACAAAAGAAAAACGCTACCTCTTTGCCCTGCTTTCTGCCGACCTTCGCGCTCAAATTTACGAACTGGCAGCCATGTCTGCCCTTATTTTAGACAAGCCACAAGAGGGGCAACATTATTTGCGAATGATGCTCGAAAATCGTCCTTTTTACGACAAGGAAAGCTATGTACTTCCTAAAATGCGCGTCGCGATTGATACGATGACCATCAAAGCCAAGTGGAGCATTGGTCTGCACGTGAGCCTCAATGCGGCAGCGGTGCAAAGTGTTGCCGACTATTCAGTTTTAGAGCCTATCGGCTATGAAGTGGGCAAAGACCACTTTAAGACCCTGCCCGCCATTGGCTTGGGTTTGAGCATAGAAAGGGGCATAGGCAAAAGGCTTTCTCTTTTGATGGACATGGGTTTTTTACGGCTTCGCTACCGCTATCAGCTCGATGATGCAAGCCCAAGAATTGCCTCTTTTGGATACGTACAGCAAATCAATAGCTTCAACTTTCCACTTTCTTTGCGCTATTATTTCAGGACTACACGCGATTGGCAGCCCTATTTGCAGGGCGGTATTTTTTATACCCAATTAGGGGCAAGTTCGCGCCTGCCAAGTGCAACCATTGTGCGCTCGGAAGAAAATAGTGGCAGTCAGCTTGCCGAAAATGCGGCTTTTTTGGCTACCGATTTTCTCTTTGTGAACAACAACTTCGGCTTGACCGCAGGGGCAGGTTTTCGCTACCGCATTGGGCGCGTAACCTTTGGCACAGGACTACATTGGCAGCATGGCTTAAATGTAGTAAGCAATAGAAGTAGCCGCTTCAATGCCAATAATTTTAATTTTGGCTATTACGACGCTTCCGACGACATCAAATTGCACCACCTCAATTTCAATATACAAGTTGTCTATGCCATCAAACATCGCGTTTTTTAGGGTTTGAGGAGAGGTCATTTGTTTATTGGAAAGGGCGCAAAAGTCTTTTGGCTCTATAAAAATGTTTAAAAAATGCCATTTAGACTTGCTTTTGTGTATCTTTGGAAGACTATCTTGAAAGATTACCTTAGAAGACCATCTCAAAAGCCTATCTCGAAGGGTTATCTCTATAGGAATTACCGCGATTGCAGGCTTTTCTGTATCTTTGCAGACCCTTGCTACAAAGGGTTTTCTTTGTCTGAAACAAAGTCTTGGACTTTTCTTTTTGCTTGTTGAATGTTATATCTTCTATTTTGATGCAAACCTCGATGTGGGCGCAAAAATCAGTGCTATCTTTCTGCACCCTTTGGCAAAGTTTGAATAAAAAGAACTTAGGGGTGAGTGGCTTTCTTTTTTGGGTACTATTGCTGCCTTTGGCGGCGCAAGATGCTGCACAGATGCAGAAGGGCAGGATTGTAGGCAATTTTCTGGTCGATTCTATGCAAATTGGAGAGCCGATTTATTATTCGCTTTCTTTTTCGCACCCTGCCGACTGGGAAGTGATTTTTCCCGATTCTACCTACGCCTTCAAGCCTTTTGAATGGGTCAGTCATCAGGCTTTTCCTACCCAAACACAGGCAGGAATCAGTCGGGATAGTGCCGTTTATGTGTTGCGTTCCTTTGAAATGGATACGATACAAAACCTAAGTGTTCCCGTATGGGTCTTGCGTGGAAAGGGCGACACGCTGCTTTTTACGCCACCTGCCGATGCCATAACGGTCAAATTCCATCTCACGCCTGAACTATTGCAAGATAGTAGCATGCAAAAATTGCAGACCAATACCGAACTTGTCCCGATTCAAGTTCCTTTCAACTATCCGATGGTGATACTTATTTCGGTAGCGGTCTTATTTTTAGTGGCTCTGCTGATTTTGCTCTTTGGGGGTAGGGTACGAAAAGCCTATCGCCTGCGCCGCATGCGCAACCAACACGAGCGTTTTGTGCAATCTTACTTAAAAGCCTTTGCCGAAAATCTCACCAGTCAATCTGCCGAACACGCCTTAGCGATTTGGAAAAACTACTTAGAAAACTTGGAAGAAATCCCTTATACAACCTATACGTCGAGCGAAATTGTGGCTATTACCCAAAATGACCAACTCAAAAGGCACTTAAAAGCCTTAGACCGCGCCATCTACGGCTCGGAAGTTACACAGGCTTTGCGCGAATCGTTGGACAATTTGCTCGACTTTGCTGTCAGTGTGTATGAAAATAGAATGAAGGAGGTGCGCAATGTATGATTGGCTCGACTACAAATGGTTTCTACCTGCCGCCCTGCGTGGCTTCGATTGGGAAAACGAATGGATTTTGTACCTCATTCCCTTTGTGCCGCTGCTTTTTGTGTTCAGATGGCTGCTTTTCATCAAATTCCGCCAAAAATTGGAAGTGGCTTTTTTTGAAAAACAACTCCCCTCTGACCCTACGGCTCTGCTGCGCCATGTCCCTAAAATTTTCCTCTCCCTCTTTATCGCCCTTATTTTGGTCGCCTTAGCCCGCCCACAACAGACCAACGAACTGGTAGAACAATGGACGGAAGGTATCGAGATTGTCTTAGCCCTCGACATTTCCGAATCGATGCTCATCGAAGATTTCAAGCCTAATAGATTGGAGGCCGCAAAAGAAATTGCGACAAACTTTATTAAAGGGCGTTTTCAGGATAGAATCGGCATTGTGGTTTTTTCAGGAGATGCCTATTCACTTGCCCCCCTGACGAGTGATTACGAACTTTTGTACCGCTACATAGACGACATTTCGCACCGTCTTATCCAAAAGGGCGGCACAGCAATAGGCAACGCCTTAGGGGTTGCGACAAACCGCATGCGCGAATCGAAGACCAAAAGCAAGGTTATCATCTTGCTTAGTGATGGCAGCAACAACGCAGGCTCATTAGACCCTATGACGGCGGCAAAATTAGCGCGTGCCTTCAACTGCAAAGTCTATACCATCGCCGTTGGCAAAGACGGCGAAGTGCCTATCCGCGACCAATTTGGGCAGGCACACTACATCAACAATACCTTAGACGAAACAACCTTACGCGAGATTGCGCAAATAGGGGAGGGCAGATTTTTCCGCGCTTCGAGCAACCAAGCCCTCGCCGACATCTTCAATACGATAGACAATTTGGAAAAATCGGAAATCAAAGAAAATAGATTCAAGGATACCCAAGATTTTTACTACATTTACCTCATTTGGGGAATCATTTTCTTTCTAATTTGGCTGCTTACCAAAAATACATTTATGCACAACGCCTTAGAAGACTAACATTTTTATGAAGTAGCGCGAAGCTCCAGCTTCGCAAGGCAAACTTATTTCTAACAAAACTACTGATTCCTGCCACAATTTTGGAACGAAATAAAATTTAGCCAAAACCCAAAGTATCTTGAAGATGCTTTGGGTTCTTTTTTAAATACACAATTTTTTTCAATCCAAATTCGGACAAGGTAGTGCCTTGTCCCTACAAAACGCTTATTGGGCTTTGGTAAGCCATTTCTGACGCGCTGCCTGTGTTTTTTCAAGCTCTTTTTCGGAAGTGGAAAGTACAAGTTTTCGGTTCAGACTTTTTTGTGCCTTCATCACAAAAGGCAAACTAACCAAGACTTTGTCCCGACTAACTAATAATTCGCCCTCTATTCCAAGCTCAAAGAGATTCCAAATATTTTTAAAGTCATTGATATTTTTGGTGCGAAAGCCATTGAGAGCCAAAATTTCGTCATTGACATTTAGCCCCATCTGCTCTGCCAAACTGCCTTTATCGATGCCTTTTGCTACCAAACTGCCCCCTTCTTCGCCTACACGCGCTCCCAAGTCTAAGGTCGTTGTTTCTTCAACTTGTAAGGTAACGCCTACTTTTGCGAAAAATTCGGCATAGTTGGGTACTTCTACGCCATAGATATATTTTTCGAAAAAATCGTCGAGTTTTGTACCTGCAATCTTTTCTGCCGCCGCCTTAAATTCGGCTTCGGTAAAGCCACGCGCCTTTTTCTGGTAATATTCGGCATAGAGATAGCGCATCAAATCATCAAGATTTGCCTTTCCTTTGGTGCTTTCTGTGATGGTGATATCGAGCAGAGCGGCATAAACCGTTCCTGCATTGTAGTAGGAAATGCTATTGTTGGACGAGTTTTCGTGTGGGCGGTAGAATTTTATCCACGTATCGAAGCTGGATTCTGAAACGGCTTGCACCTCTCTGCCTTTTCGGTTTTCTAAGGTATTGATAGCCCATTCGAGCTTTTTGAAATAGTCTTCTTGGCTAATAAAACCTGCACGATAGAGGAGCAATTCGTCGTAATAGCTTGTAAAACCTTCCGAAATCCAGAGTTGGCGCGTATAATTTTCTGCGTCGTAATTGAAGGGACCCAGTTCAATAGGTCTAAGCCTTTTGACGTTCCAAAGGTGGAAATATTCGTGTGCCACTAAGCTCAAAAAGTCGAGTAAGCCCTTTTGGGTAGTATAAGCAAAGCGATTGACTATCAAGCTGGTAGAATTGAGATGTTCCAAGCCGCCATTATTTTCCGAAACGTTATGAACGATAAAAACATAGTTTTTACAAGGGTGCGGTGCTTCGAAAATAGCCGCTGTGGTTTCTACCATGCGCTGCATGGCTTTGCTAAGAAGTGGCTCGTCGTAAAATCTTTCGCCATACATCGCTACCTCGTGTTCTATGCCTGCGGCGATAAAGAAAAAGCTATGATGGTTGCCAATTTCCATGGGCGAATCCACTAAAAGGTCGTAGTTTTCTGCTGTCCTTGTCCATTTGTCGTCGCCTACGGTAGGGAGCGAAGTCGAGATATTTTTCCACTCGGCATAGGGCGTAACTTTCAGCGTTGTGGGCTGATTTTGCAAGCCTTCTACCCACATAAAGACACTGCTGCCATTGAGATAGCCATGTGAAGCATCTAAAAAACTTGTCCTGACGCTATGTTCATAGGCATACACGCGATACGAAAAGCGCACAGTGCTGCCTTTTTTGATAGATTTGGTATCGATGCGCCAAGTGTTTTTAGTGGTCTTTTCAAAAGGTAGTGCCTTTCCTTCTGCATCTTGCGCCATTTCGCCTTCTACGTGTCGTGAAAATTCGCGAATCAGATATGAGCCCGGTGCCCAAGTGGGCATCTTGATGAGCAACTGTTCTTGTTTCCAATCGGCAATCGCCATTTCTACTTCAAAATAGTGCGTATGGGGCTTGGGCATGGAAAGGTGATAGGTGAGATTTTGCCCCCAAAGGAGTGGCATTTGAAGGCAGCAGAGCAGCAAAAAGCCAACGCAAAGCCCTATCGAGCTGCGTGTTTTTTTTGGGGTCGGGTGCGATTGTGGGTCTAATTTCATGTCGTAAAATTGATAAAAGAGAAATTTATGGGTGCATTTGGAAACACAAACTTGCTTTTAAATTCTTAAAATCGCAAATTTGAAGTGCTAATCGCACTGATTTTCAGAAGCCAAAAATTAGCGTGGCGTTTTTTAATCGAAAAAACAAGGACATTTTCTTTTTGGCGGGAGTGGCGTATTTTATTTGGTAAAATTTGCTTCGGCTTATCGCAAATAAGGTATAAGTGTAAGATTTCGAACAGAAAAAAAGCTGTGTAAAGAAAAAGTTATGACAATAGACATCGAACTTAAAAAAAAGCTATCTTTAAGCCCGAAAAAACACAACAAAACCCATTTAGGCTCTTATGATAAAAAATCTTACACGCCTGACATTAACGCTATTATCGTGCCTACTTTGGTGTTTTTCTGCGAAAGTAGAAGCCCAAATTACGATTACACAGACTCTCACCCCTGCTGAAATTGCACAACGCTTGCAGGGAATAGGCATTACCGTTACCGATGTGCGCATTATCCGCTGCCACCCCACTGCACAAGGCGGCTTTGATGTAACACAGCCGCTCAATGAAATTGGTGCTATTAACTTGGGCAACACAGGCATCGTAATGGCTTCGGGCGACATCCGTAGCTCTGCTGCCATACAGGTTGGTGCGCCTGCCACTACCTTTTTAGCCACAGACTTGACAAATCCTGTTTCGCCTGCTGGAACAAGCGAACTTGGCTTATTTCCTGTTGGTACGACTATTAACTTAGACAATGACGCACAACTGCAAGCCCTATCGGGTCAGGTAATTCGCGACGTTTGCCATATAGAAATTGATATAATTCCCGAAGGCAATGAAATTCGCTTCCCCTTTACTTTTGCTTCGGAAGAGTACGCTGAATTTGTGAATGACATCTTCAATGATGCTTTCGGCTTTTTCCTATCTGGACCCAACCCTTTGGGCGGCAACTATGTAGATTTGAACTTAGCCGTAGTGCCAACTACCACAACACCCGTAACGATTAACACCATCAACTGGGGCGAACCAGGGGGGGGCAGGGGGCTGTCCTGCCACCAACCCAAACTTTTATTACCATAACTTAGCAGAGATTCTTTGTGGCAACGTAGCACCGCTCAATTTCCCTGTTAGCCCTAACGGGACGCGCATTGCTTATGACGGTCTGACGCGCAACTTAGTAGCAGAAGCGGACGTAGTACCTTGTCAGCCTTACACAATCAAACTCAAAATTGCAGATGGTTTTGACGGCACGTTGGATTCGGGCGTTTTTATTGAAAAAATCCAAAGCGATTTATTAGATGTAGATGTACCACTTACCTCTTGGGACGGTTGTAGCGACATTACCTATGGCGTTTCGCGCAGCGTAGTCGATGGCAACACGATTAACTATACCGTAGATTATTCGGGCAGTGCTACTCTAAACGGGGTAATTGATGCCACCGCTTTGCCTACCAACTTCTCCATTACCGATGATGGCTCTTTCAACTTTACCATCACGCCTGACTACTCGCTTATCAACCCAAATGGCGATACCCTCATTGTGCGCTTGCTTGGCAATAGCCTCTGTCCTGGTCTGCCTCCTATTTTGTACGATAGCGCGGCGATTATCATTGTACCACCGCTAAATATTGGCGAAGACGAAGTAGCTTGTTTGAACTTCCCCGACCCTGTCGAGCTTTTCCCCAACTACAACTACTATGGTACTTACACTTGGACGGTAACAGGGGCAAACCCACAAACCTTTATAGGGCAGAATTTTACCTACACGCCTACTGCACCGGGCGTAGATGAAGTTATCTTGGCAGTAGATAATGGCAGTGGCTGTATTGATAGAGATACGCTCATTGTGGAAGTTTTTGGCAGTCAAGTACCGCTTACGATTGGCGATGACCAAATCTTAGCCGTCGGCGAACAAACTGTTTTGGAAGCCAACCAAATCTATACTTCTTACCTTTGGGAAGATGTATCTGGGGGCGGCAACACTTTCCTAACCAATGATTCAGTCTTTGTCTTTGATGCCACTACGCCTGGACAGTTCGACATCAAACTCACCGTATTTGCGGGCTTTCCTACTTGCGAAACGTCAGACGAGGCGAGTATTTTTGTCATCAATAACGTCGATTTGGGTGCAGACTTAGAAGTTTGTAGCAACGATGTCGTAACCCTTGATGCGACCGACCCCTTCGTACCACCGATTGCGCAGGTAAGTTTCCAATGGTTTGAAGATGGCGTAGCGATTGATGGTGCAACGAATGTAACCTTTGCAGCACCGCCTTACGTAGCCCCCACTGATGCCGTTTTGGTTAAGACCTACCGCGTGCGCCGCACCGTAACGCTTACCAGCGGAGCGCAAAATGTTTCAGAAGACGAAGTAGTCGTAACCTACTATCCTACCCCTGTCATTGGCGCAAATGACACAGAACTTTGTGGCGATGATGTCGTAACCCTTGATGCGACTTTATTGAACGAAAACGTCATGAACTATGCGACTTATGTTTGGTACAATGCGGCTTCTTATCCGATTCCGCTTTCTACCAATGCCGCAGTAGATGTGCAGTTGGGTTCTTATATCGTAGAAGTGACGACAGATGTTTGCTTTGAGGCAAAACTTGTCAATGTAACCTGTCCCGACCAAGAGCTTCCTGTAAATGCAGGCTTCCGCCCTTATCGCATTAGCTTAGTAGGCACAGCAGGCTACAACAGTGCAGAATTGACGTGGAATCCTACCCAAGAAGACCAACGCCCTGTCTATTACTACGAAATTTTCTATGGTTTTACAGGTTCAGTACAGTCTGTTCGCATTGGCACTTCTACCGAGCCGCGCTTTACCGTAACAGGCTTGCTCAACGGACAAAGCTACCAATTTGCAGTACGCGCCGTCTATAAGATGAACAACGAGCGCGAAGTACGTTCCGACTTCTCTAACACAGTCTTTGTTACGCCTTCGGTAATTTTGGGTACAGATGAGGAGAAGTTGAGCGAAAAACTAAGCCTCTACCCCAACCCCAATCAGGGCAACTTTACCCTTGCTTGGGCAACGCATTTGGGCGAAAAAGCCGAAGTGAGTTTACTAAACTTGGCAGGACAGCAAATTGCGCCTGCTGCTACCTTGCAAAATGGCGAAACAATGTCATTCCAAACTTTACCAAATGGCTTGTATATTGTAGTAGTAAAATTAGGCGATACTGTACTCAAACAAAAAGTTAGTATCGTCAGATAACGCCTTCTTTCCTTTCCTACCCTAAAAAAACTGCACTATTGTTTTTTGGGGTAGGAAAATTTCAACTCCCTAAATTGCTTTTTCTTATGAAAAAAATTATCGGATTTTCACTATTTACCCTGCTGGCATTTTTGAGCCTCGCCCTGCAAGGCATACAAGCGCAAGACCTAAACCTGCGCTACATAACGCCAAATGCCACTTACAGCATCTATGATGGCAAACTTGTTCGCTTCCAAAACGGAAGCAGCGACGAAGCCAATTTGAGCAATAGCCAACTCGAAGCCATTGCCACCGTTATCCGTCAAAGCGGCTTCCTGACCCTCGACAAAGAAAGTGGTACAGGCAACCTACGCTACCTCATCTATGCCCAATTAGGCAATAGCTCTACGGCAGACAATTCCAACGCCGTAACCTATCGCACCAATGACGGCTTCAATCCGCCTGCGGGATTTGCACAAGTGGCGGCGCACCTCGACGCGCTCATTGCAGATGTTTTCTAAAAGCCTCAAAAAATAAAGACCCAAAAGCCGCCTATGCCGTATGCACAGGTGGCTTTTTTGCTTTCAAATGTCCCTTTTTTTCACCTTTCCCTACCCCTTGCCTTTTCTTTTTGTGGGGTATGATTTTGGAAAATTCACCTTTCTCTGTATTTTTGTGTGTAAGATTGTGATACGACAGGCTTCTTTTTGTAGCAAAAACATAGCAAAAGGCGTGTGTCTGTTCGGTTTTGAACCCCTCTAAATGCCGTACTCTTTATGTTGAAGCATCTACTGATTGAAAATTACGCCCTGATAGAAAAACTCGACATCTCGCCTTCGGCAGGTCTGAACGTCATCACAGGCGAAACGGGGGCAGGAAAGTCTATCCTGCGTGGCGCATTAGGTATGCTTATCGGCAATCGTGCTGATACGAAGGTGCTTTTGCAAAACGACAAAAATTGCGTCGTCGAGGGCATCTTCCAACTGCCCAACGAAGACCTCAAAGCCCTCTTTGAGGAGGAAAACCTCGATTTCGAAACCCATTGTCTTATCCGACGACAAATCAATCCTTCGGGTAAATCGCGTGCTTTCATCAATGACACCCCCGTAACGCTCGACACCCTGCGCAAAATCGCCCTGCGCCTGATGGACATTCACGCCCAACACGATACGTTACAACTTTTTTCTAACGACTATCAACTGCACATTTTAGACATTTTTGCAGAAAACCAAAAAACCTTAGACCTTTATCAAGAAAATTTTAAAAAATATCGCGCCATAGAAAAGAAGTTGCGCGATTTGAAAGAAGAAGCCCTACGCCTAACCAAAGAGCAAGACTACCACCAACACCTGCTGGGCGAACTAAACCAAGCCGATTTGGATACGCTGGATAAAGCACAGATGGAGCGCGATTTGGAGCGTTTGGAGAATGTAGAATTTATCCGCTCACAAATGTATTTGGCTTACAATGCCCTTTCGCACGAAGAATATTCGGCAGAAAACATTTTGCGCGAAGCCACTCATGCCCTTTCAAAGACGGCAAACTTTTCAAAAACGTATCAAGATTTGTATGAACGCACACAAAGCCTGCTTATCGAAACCAAAGACTTAGCCCAGACGATTCAATCGGAAAGTGAAGATTTGGTCATAGATGAGGAAACGGCTGAAATTTTGCGTAAAATTTTGAGTGCGCTCTACAATTTAGAAAAAAAGCATCAGGTACAAAGTGTAGCTGAATTGATTGCCATTCGCGACGATTTGGCACTCAAAGTCAGGCGTGTAGAAAATTTTGATGAAGAAATTAAGCAATTAGAAGAAGATTTAGCCTATCAAAAAGGTATTTTGCTCGAATTAGCACAGGAGCTTTCCACACAACGCCAAAGCGTTGTGCCGCAGACGCAAGAAGAAATCAACTTCCTGCTCACCGAACTTGGTATCCCCAATGCTACTTTTACCATCAATTTCACACAAATCCCACTTTCGCCCACAGGGACGGACTTTGTGGAATACTACTTTTCGGCAAATAAAGGTTTCAGACCGCAGCCCCTCAAAGAAGTGGCTTCGGGAGGCGAATTTTCGCGCCTTATGTTGGCGATAAAATACCGCTTGGCAAAGCGAATCCACCTGCCTACCCTTGTTTTTGACGAAATAGACACAGGCGTTTCAGGAGAAATTGCGATAAAAATGGGGCGCATCATCAAAGAGCTTTCTGTCAAACACCAGATTTTTATCATCAGCCACCTACCACAAATTGCTGCCAAAGGCGATTTGCACTACTACGTCTATAAAAAAGACCGACAGGAACGCACCGTTTCGCACATCAAACTACTGACCAATGAAGAACGTGTAGAAGAAATTGCGCAAATGATAGGCGGCGCAAGTCCCAGCAGTAGCACTTATAGCAGTGCAAAGGAACTGTTGAAAAATTAGTAGGAAGGCGGCATAAAACGCTTATCCACAACTTAATCACACACTTATCCACATTTTGAGAAAGTTATCCACAGTTTGTGGGTAACTTTTTTTGGCGAAAGCCCCCAACAAGTCTATTTTAGATAACCTTACTCACCTTTATTTTCAGAAAAAAAGACGCTTTCAACGAAATTTATACAACTTATCCACACAAAGAGCCAAAACAAGCGAAGTTATCCACACTCGACTCGTAAAATTTCACGCCCAACAAACAGTTATTCACATTATCACCTGCCAAAAGCCCAAAATACGCCGACTTATCCACATTTTCATAGAGTTATCCACAATTTGTGGAAAACTTTTCCTGCTTTTGCCCTCGCTTGTATTTTTTTTACGCCGTTTATCCACAATTTGGCTGCTGCCTAACCTCATGGGGCATCATCGAACCTTAGTCAGCCTCGAAATCAAAAGATTTTAAAGAAGCAAGGTCTTTTTTTCGAGAACTTATCCACAATGGTAACTTGCGGATAGATATTAGACCCTAAGAAATAAAAAATAGCATTTTTTTAGAATCTCAAAAAAAAAGCGCACCCGACTTATCCACAGAGTTATGCACAAAAAGCCCAAATCACTGTTAATAAGCTGTTCATAACTACCCTACTTATACACAGTCGAAAAAAGGGCTTGGCGAGTTATGCACATTTTCCACAATCAAAGGTAGTTTATACACAGAGGCAAGTGGCTTTATGCACATCTTATTCACAATTTGTAAAGCGTGAATAAGTTTTCGAAAAAGTTATCAACACTTGTGCATAAGTATCGTAAAAACCTCATTTGCAGACACTTACACTGTTCATAACTTTGTGGATAGTGTGTGAATAAGTGTGGAAAACTTCAAAAACAAAAAGATATGCACAGTATCCACAGCCCAACAACAACGTATTAGAAAGACTTTAAAAAAAAATCTAATAGTATGTTGTCTAAGCCTTCCAAAAATTTGATTTCGATTTTTTTTCCAAATTTTGAGACCCCAAGCATTTTCAGTAGGTTTAGATTTGAGGCACTTGTCAAATTTTTTGTAACTTTTAGCCGCCTCTTTTGTGGATAAGTCTGAAAAAATGGGCTGCGCGGCTTTGTTTTTCCAAATCTTATCCACACTAAAAAAAAGTAGGCTTGTATTTTCCAAATCTTATCCACACAGTTTTATGTTTCGAGTAGAAAATCAGGTGGCAGTCATTACAGGTGGCGCAAAGGGTATCGGCAAAGCCACAGCCGAAGTTTTCGCCGCTGCGGGCGCGAAAGTAGCACTCTGGGACTTAGACCCCAAAGTGGAGGAGATAGCCGCTCAAATAGGCGGAAAAGCCTATCTGGTAGATACTTCTAATTGGGAGTCGGTGCAAAATGCCACTGCCCAAACGCTTGCCGATTGGGGAACAATTCACATACTTATCAACAATGCAGGAATTTTGAGAGATGCTTCCCTTTTGAAAATGGACGTAGCCCAATGGGAACAAGTTATCAACATCAACCTGACAGGAGTTTTTCATTGTGTAAAAGCCATTTTGCCTACCCTAAAAGCACAAAAATACGGGCGTATCATCAATGCCTCCTCCATTGCAGGCGTGTATGGCAATTTCGGACAGACGAATTATTCGGCAGCCAAAGCTGGGGTAATTGGCTTTACAAAGAGTTTGGCGCGAGAAGTGGGTAGAATGGGCGTTACGGCAAATGCCATTGCGCCCGGTGTGATTGCAACCGAAATGACGGCGACCATTCCACAGGAATACATGGAAAAAATGCAGGCAGGGATTCCCGTTGGCAGGATAGGGCAGGTGCAGGATATTGCCTATGCCTATCTTTATTTGGCTTCGCCGCAGGCAGGTTTTGTCAATGGGGCAGTCTTGCACGTAGATGGCGGCATGGTCTTATAGGTTTTATGAAAAAAAACTTATTTTAAAATTTAGAACAAATCTTATTTGAGTCTAAATCCAAAATTTTACCTCAATCCAACTTCGGACAGGGCAATGCCTTGTCCTTTTTGTCTGTATAAAATACCTTTTCAACTAAATTTTATCCCAATCCTTATGGGTTTCAAATTTATTTCGGTATGATTGCAGGGTTTGATAACAAAGGCTTAGATTGTGGATAACTTCCTGATTCGAGGCTTTCCAAAGGGTCTCGCCTTTTGGGTCGAAGGCGGCACTTTCGCCTTCATACTCGATGCCGTTGCCATCTTTGCCAATTCTATTGACCCCAATGCAATAGGCAGAGTTTTCGATGGCGCGTGCAGGCAGCAGGCTGTTCCATGCTTGCTTTCGGGCTTTTGGGAAATTTGCCGTATAGAGAAGGACATCATACAAAAAAGTGTCTTCTTTTTCAAAATACTGGTTGTAGCTTCCAAGGGGAAAGCGCAAATCGTAGCAAACTTGCAAGAGTAGCTTCCAACCGCGCCAAGTGTGGCTCACTTTTTTTGTGCCTGCCCGAAAAAAGCGGTCTTCGCCTGCCATGCGAAAGAGATGCTTTTTATCATACCAAACTACCTTTCCCGTAGGTTCTACAAAAAGCAAGCGATTGAAAAAATAGTTATCTTCTTTTATCATACAAGTAGCAAGCAAAGCCGCATCTTTGGCGTGGGCGTGTTTTTGTAGAAATGCCAACGCCTTGCTTTCGGATAACTCTTGGGCGTATTGCGTTTGCATAGAAAAGCCTGTGTTAAACATTTCTGGGAGAATGATTAAATCGCTACTAAAAGGGGCTATTTTTTCGAAGAGCGTATCAAAGTGCGCATAATTAGCGTCGGGATTTTGCCAATGAAGGGTAGTCTGGACAAGGGTTAGGCGTAGGTCTTGCATGGGCAGAAGAGGTGAGGAAAATTATTTGGATAAAATAAAAGTTACTTTTTTTAAATTTGAAAAATATTAGAAAAGCATCAAAGTAGCCTTGCCACAAAATTAGGCAAAGCAAAAGCAGCCGTATGGAGTTCGGCATTGTAGTAAAATAGTTTTTCTTTTTCAGAAAAAAACTGAATTTCCTTTTTTTCCATGTGTGAAAGGCTTTCTTTCCTTTTCAAACCTGCCACTATAAAACTGCACATACCCGAAGGAAAGGTAGGAATATGCGCCAAATAGGGCAGCAACTCATTTTTATCCCAAAAATCTTGCAAGTTGCGATACTGATTTTGTAATACCTGCGGCTCTATGTAAGGCGAATGGGTCGGCATCACGACAAAACCCCCTTTGCGGAGCAGGCTCTTGATATGGGCGTAGTGTGCTTTCTCAAAAGGCAGCAGGCGTTTGCTATCGGTTGCGTCTATCAAGATGGCATCATAGCTTTCGGGCGGTGTGTGGGCTAAAAAGTCGGTAGCGTTGGTATGATGCACCCTAACACGTGAATCGCGCCAAGCTGGAGCTAAAAAGTCGAGGTACTGGCGGCTTGCCTGCCCTACCATTTCGTCAATTTCTACCAAGTCTATCACTTGTAAGTGTTGATGGCGAATTGCCTGCCGCAAAATTCCGCCTTCGCCACCGCCTAAAATTAGCACTTTTTGCAGCGTTAGGGGAGTTTCTGGATTTGGGTGCTTGTCAAAATTTGAAAACTGAAATTGAAAGAAAGGCAGATGCACCAACATTTCATGGTAGGCGGCTTCATCTTTTTCGGTCAGCACTAACTTGGCATCTAAAAGCAGGGCTTTTCCATAGGCTTGGGTCTGATAGATTTCTATTTTCTGATAGTGGCTCTGTGCCTGAAAGAGTGGGGCAGAAAGGCGTTTGAGCGAAAGGGCGAAGGTTTCGTCGCGCTCGGTGAGCCAACTTTGGAGCAGGGGCGCAGTGGCAATTTGGGCGTTTTGGGTAGGAAAATAGTCTTGCCTATTGAGTAGTCTTTTTTCGCCACGCCGCATT
Organism: Hugenholtzia roseola DSM 9546; assembly: GCF_000422585.1. Classification (NCBI taxonomy): domain Bacteria; kingdom Pseudomonadati; phylum Bacteroidota; class Cytophagia; order Cytophagales; family Bernardetiaceae; genus Hugenholtzia; species Hugenholtzia roseola. Next base: position 46,093 of record NZ_AUGI01000032.1, on the reverse strand, counting down.
TCCATTGCCGAACCATGAGCTGCCCCTAATTTTTCTTTTAAAAAAAGATATGCCTGCCAAGGGTCTATCGAATCGCCGCAGGTGAAGATGTCGATGGAGGCAAAACCCCATTCAGGCCAGGTATGAATGGTGAGGTGGCTTTCCTCGATGACCACTACTCCCGAAACCCCATAAGGCGCAAAATGGTGAAACATCACCCCCACAATAGAAGCTCCGATATGATTTGCCGCCGCTCTTAACTGTGCCTCCACTTGGGCTACGTCATCTAAAAGTAAGGCAGGGCAGTCATACAATTCGAGCAGTAAATGTCGTCCTAAGGTCTGTGTCATATTATTTTGTGATAAAAAGGGCTTGAAATTTGTTGTTTTAGCGTGTATTAGAAAAAAAATATTCAACAAAACAGAATTTTATTCGTATATTGTGAAAGCAAACGCAAGCTGGTTCTTTTCGCTAAGATTTGTTGGGTTCGCTTTTTTTCTAACATTAAGTTTCTGATAACACATGGGTTTTTACAATTCACGCCTCTTTCAAAGTCGGTTAGATAGCTTCTTGCGCAGCCAAATCTGCCCCATTTCCAAACAAAAGATGCAGCCTTGTTCGGAAGATTACAAATCGGGATATAGCAGTTTCCACTACATCTGTCCCCATTTGCATCTGACGCTCAAAATTGGCATTTCAGGTTCTTTGATTTCTAATCAAGACAATCTTTATGAACTACTAAAAAATCAGGCTTTTATTCAAAACTATGTCATTGAAAAAATTAAAAATTGTACTGACGAGGAAATTCTTATCACGACACAAATGATTAGAGAAGCCCTAAGCAGTCAAATTTCCAATGAAGTAGCTCCCAAAACGGCACAAAACGCACCTTCTAACCCTGCACCTGCGCCCAGCCGTACTTCTTCTTTTCGTCCTCCCCAAGAGAAGTAAGGTAGTTTTAGCAGTTCAGAATTTAGAAAGCATACTGCCTACTTTCCTGCGCATTGAGCTGATAAATGCGTGCCTCTTTGAGCCATTGTGCGATATGAGGAAAACCGAAAGCCCATTTTTTGAGTGTGCCGTCTGTGTGCAAAAGCAGCAAGGCACTTTCGTCTTGGCTAAGGTGGGCTGCCTGCAAATCGAGTGCTTGCGAGGTAAAGATGGGGTATCCCTCCATCGAGGCAATATGAAAATGATTTTGAGAGGTAGAAAGAATTAGTTTTTGTTTGGGTGCAAATTGTAAGTCGCCGCCCTTGATGGTACGTAGGCGCAAGCCCTGTGGTGTCCAAAAGTCGGTTTCTTCGCGCGTAGAGGTGAGCAAATAGCGGCTATCAGGGGTAAAAGTGAGGGTACGAATCTTACCGCGCACAAAGTTGGGATAGATGGGAAAGAGTTTGCCACTGCTCACTTGTAGCGTCTGTTGGGGGAGTAGGTAGGTTTCGCCTTGCGTCGGGTACTGCAATTCCAAACTCAAAACAACCCATTCTTCGTTGGGCGATACGGTCAGATTCGCTTGAATAGGCTGCATACCGCTCTTCGAAGGTAGAGCCGCTTTTAAGGTCGCGCGTTTTTTTCCATCTAAGTCAAAAACCAGATATTGGAAAGGGTCTTTTTCTACCAGAATGAGCGTGCCTTGCGGTGAAAATCGCGCCTTTTGATACGCGCCCTTTATTTGTGTGAGCGTGTCGCCTTCTATGCTTTGCACCAAAATCGTCTGTGCCTGTTGGGTCAGGACAAGATTTTGTTTGGGGTGCAATTCGGCACTTTTGGCATCAAGGGCGCGAATGAGCTTTTCTTGGCTATCATACAAAAGCCAAATATTGGGCTTTTGCGCATCTTTTTTGAGTTGGTAGGCGTGCTGGCTTTGTTTCTTTTGCAAATAAGACTTCAATTCCTCGCCTTTGAGCAGCGTATAAGGAGGCAGTGTGCGCCAAAGGGTTAGCTTTTCTTGGTGGGTAATGAGGGCATGAGTCGGACTCACCTGCGGCAATATTTGGGGCATATTCGCAAAAGTAAGACCCAAGAGTGCCTTTGCCAATAGGCTATCTTCGGGATTCGAAAGGCGCACGATAGCTCCATTTTTATCCTTGCTGATATTGAGAAATTGCTCACTCTGCGGAACTTTTTGCAAGAAGGCAGTATTTTCCCATACGGCTTGGCGCAAGACCCGCCCTGCTTCGAGTTGATAGTGAAGCAGCAGTCCATTTTTATCCGTAACTAAAAACTCTTTTTCGTTTAGTTTTTGTAGTTGTAGGCTTTGTGGCAAAAGCATCAATCGCTTTTCCTGACTTAGGTCTAAAATCGTAGCCGTTTGCGCATGTAGGAAAATAAGCACGCGCCCACTATCTAAAAAGGCAGCAGACTCGGCACGATGCGTCTGCAAAAGTTCGCCTTCTTTTGTCCAAAGTGCTAAAAGACTATCAGCGGTAAGCGTAAAAAGCAGGCTATCATTTTGGGCAAGGTCAAAATCTTGCAGGTTTTTTTGTAAGCCTGCCAATTTTTGTATCGGTTCTTTCGCCCCTTTCTGCCAAAGCCATACAGTTGTGTCTGTGCCACTTAGGAAAAAATCACCTTTTTTAGAGATGCGTAGCTTTTCCCAAGTCTGTTCGTAGGCGGGGTAAATTTCGAGGCTATCTTTGCCCTGCCAATATTGCAAACTGCCGTCAGATTGTGCCAAAAGCACTGTATTGCCATTGCTGGTTACCTCTGTAAAATCCTGACTATCAAAGCGATAAATTTCTTTTCCGCTTTCATCGAAAAGGGCGCAACTTCCATTTTTGAAGTGGAGCAAAACGCGCGTAGGTGCGTCTAAAAGCAAGGCTTTTTTGATGTCTTTTGCCTCCCATTGTGCAGTGTAGTAGGCTTGTCCGCTATAAAAATTCTGATAAAATGCCCTTTGCGCCGCTAAGGTAGGATAGTTCTGACAGCCCTCTTGTGCCACACGAAGGGCTTTGGTAGGATTGTCAGTCAAGACCGTTTCGGCGATATACGCCAAAAAATCTGCCTTCTGAATCCGCTTGTCTGCATCAAGACTTTCTACCTTGTCTTGCAGGTGCAAATATTGCGACCAAGCTATCAAAGAGCCAATTAGAAGCGCGAAGAAGATAACAAAAAAGAGCATCTGACCCAATTTTGTCCCTTTTTTATTGCGGCGTAGTAGCTTGCGGCTTTGTAAAATTAGGTCTTTTTCTAAGTCTGTAAGGTGCAAATAGGATTGGTATTTTTCATACAAATCTAATTCGGCTTGGGTAAGCAAGACTTTATTGCGTTCCTCGCTATTGAGATAGAGAAGCGATTTTTGTTGTAAAAACGCCTTGAAGATGCTTAGATTTTCCTCCTGATAGGTCGTATTTTGTGAAGTTGGGGTAGGCAGGGGGGCGGCAGCAGCCACTTGCTCCTCCTCCGATTCGGGCGTAGGCGCAACAAAGTCAATAAGACTTTTTTCTACCTCCTGATTGGCTTTGGTGCTGATGTAGAAGGCACTTGCAAATTCGGGCTTTTGCAGGGCTTTGTGCATGAGCTTTGCGCCCTGTCGGTAGGCTTCTTTGATAGAAGTCTTGCCACTCATAAAGGCTTGGTAGAAAAACCACGAAAAGGTAAGTTCGGGTGCTTCTGTGTAGGCTTCATTTGTGGGGATACAAATGATAAAAGGCAACTGATTGAAGAAATCATTTCGTACCTCTTGTGCCAAATCGGGGCTTTCCACCAAAACGATTTTGAGCAGTTTGGCGGTTTTGAGCCTTTGCGCGGTTGCGGCTTTGGGGCGACTGATAAAGTGGCAAAAAAAGAGCGAATCTGCCAGCGTTTCTGTTTCTAAAAGGGCGTTTAAATCGTCTTCGTTTCCTATTTTATAGCTAATGTCGTATTGCAGCAAGGTGCTTTTGGCTTCGAAGAGCAATCTTTCCAACGCCTTCGAGAGCAAATTGGGCGTTGGGGTGCAAATAAAAAATAAGGGTGCGGTTGTTTTTGCCATAGCGAAAGGAGAAGACCAAAAGGAGAAGACTAAGTGAAGCCCTCACCTTCAAAAATTCGGTAAATTCCAAATAAAGATAGGCGAAAGCGGCTTTTTTGCATAGATACAAAAAAATCTGATGCAGAGCGCACCAGATTTTAAGTTTTTTCCTACAAACTGCATTTGTAGTACCATAACAAAAGCGATTGAAGAATTTTTCAAATCAAGACGCTTGAAACTTTATTAGAACTCCATACCTGATGAGCGTCCCAAATAAGTCATCACGCAGCGGAAACCTACAAAAGAGCGAGCAGAATCTTGATACTCGAAAGTGCGGCTACCTGTTTCGATAAAGAAAGCGATGTCTTTCCATGAGCCACCACGTACTACTTTGCGCGGTTCGCTATCGTCTATGTAAGTAGGGTTTAAGTCCCAAATAAGCGGCATAGAGTTGGGTGCGTAAGCGTCGTTGCACCATTCGGCTACGTTGCCTGCCATATCATACAAGCCCCAATCGTTAGGGAAGTAAGCACCGACAGGGTTTGTGTATTGGAAGCCGTCGTCGTAGTAGTTGCCGCGTCCGGGTTTGAAGTTTGCCAAAGCACAACCTTTTGCATTTCTAACATAAGGACCGCCCCAAGGGTATTTTGCCATATCTCTGCCGCCGCGTGAGGCATACTCCCATTCTGCTTCGGAAGGAAGGCGGAATTTGGGTTGTGGAAATTCGCCGCGTCCTTCGCGTGCTTCGTTCAAAAACTTGGTGCGCCAGCCGCAGAAAGCCTTAGCTGCAAACCAATTCACGCCCACGATAGGGTAGTCGTCGTAAGCAGGGTGAGAATAGTAGTTTTCTACCATCGGCTCGCCGTAGTGATGCGTAAAGTCGTTTTCCCAAACCATCGTGTCGGGGTAGAAACGCGCCTTAATTTCTTCTTCGGTAAGCATTTCACCATCGATGGAGTCGGGGTTGTTGGTCATCTCCTCGATGAATTGGCGGTACTCGTTGTTGGTAATTTCCGTTTGGTCCATATAAAAGCCACCGATAGTGATTTGGCGGTTCATATTGATACGAGAGGAAAGGATGTCCTCGTCGGCTTGTCCCATGTGGAAAGTACCTGCGGGAACGACTATCATGCCGTAAGGCACTTCTTGCTTCCAGCCTTCTCTACCGAGTACGCCAGTAAGTTCGCCGTCCATTTTATTGCCGCCGCCACAACTCTGAGCCATCAATGCTGCGCTTGAAATGAGTAGCAAATACAGAACTTTGCGGAAAAGTGGATTCATTTTCATTGTATTGCCTTTTGCGTTATTTTGTTCGTAAGTTAAAGAGGTGCTATGTCAAAAGAGCTTTCTTCAAAGAGGAAGGAGAAGCTATAAAAAGGGGAAGCTAAAATCGTCGCAGGTTCTTTCAAGAGATTGCCCAAGGGGTTTGGGTTAGATTGAAAAGCTAAAAACGACTTTTAGAATTCACGCTTTACCTAATAACTGTTTTTTTTAGGGTTTATTATAGCTTGGTCGAAATTTTTGTGAAATTTACCGAAAAAAAACAGAGGTTTATCGAAAACGCCCACTTTTACCTTCTACAAAGGCAAGCAGATTTGCGTATCCCTAAAATAGGCGTGTGCTATTTTTTCTTTTCTAAAAAAACACAAGCGCAAAGGTACGCAAAACTTTTGAAACAAAGGCGTTTAGAAGGTTTGAAAAAGCCCAAAAAATACCCTCAAATGCGGTATTTTCAATATTTTTTGGGCTTTTCGGAGCAGGCTTGCCAAATCATTTAAAAAAGCCTATCCAAAAGGTTACATCATCACGACACAGGTAGGGATTTTCTTTTGTAGCGCATCGGCATCGGCTTTGCTCACGCCTGTTTCTTCGCAAAAAACAATCGTCAGGGCGCGATTATTGAAAAGTGGAGCAAGCGAGGCTACTTTGGTACGTGCAAAGACAATTTCCCTTAGCTTGCCTTTTGCCGTTAGTGCGTCTATCGAGGCTACTTTGGTTTCCGAAAAATTTAGCTCTGTCAGGTTTGCAAGGGCTTTCAGTGGGCTAAGGTCGGTTACGGGAGTTTGTGAAAAATAAAGCACTTCTAAGGTTAGCACATTTTTAAGGGGAAAGAGGCTATTGACTTTCGTCTTTGAAAAGTCTAAAATTTTGAGTTTGCGAAGCCCACTTAAAGCTGCCAAACTGCTGATATTGGTTTCGAAGCACTCCAAGCGCGTCAGATTGACCAAACCGCGCAAGGGTTCTAAATCGCTCACGCCTGTACCTGAAAAGTCTATTTCGGTCAGTTTGGTAAGGGAGCGCAAAGGCTCTAAACTCACCACACTTGGGTTTTTGTCTATCCACACTACTTTCAAATTCGTCAGGTTGCGAAGCGGCTCTAAATTTCTGATGCCACTTTCGGAACAGTCTAATTTATCCAAATTGTAAATCTTGGTCAGCTCGGCAGCCGTAGGGTTTGCGCTGATTTTGTGGCGTTCTTTAAAAAGTTTTTTCCAATCGTCGTCCAAACTATTCCACCAATTAGGGGTCAGTTGTGCCTTTGCCGTAGGCAGGAGGGCGAAATTTCCTACCCATATCAAGGCTGATAGAAAAAGGGGAGCGGCTATGCGTAGAAGACGGTAATTCATATTTTTCAGACGGGTTTGAAGGATAAAGAGGTAAAAAGCGCAGGCAGGCAGCCCCGATTTGATGCACTTGGGAGCAGCCTCTTTATTTGATGCTACAATTATCATGCAAAACACAAAAAAGCGACAAGGGCTTTTGTTTTTCTTTCCATACACGTTCCCAAAGATAGCCCTTATCTGCCAAATAAAACGCATCTTTGCAGTCAAATTATACTTTCTTTTCTATTTATTCTCTCAAAATCGAATCGCCCATGATGCGTCCCCAAATTGTAGCAGGCAATTGGAAAATGAACCTAAGCCAAAGCCAAGCCCAAGCCCTTACTTCCGAAATTGTGGGCATGAGGCGCGACGAATTGCACCAAGCCGTAGAGCTAATTCTCATTCCCCCTTTTGTGCATCTCAAAAGCGTAGGCGGACTTTTCGAGCATACGCCTAATCTACACTTAGGCAGCCAGAACGTAGCAGCCTATGAAGCGGGTGCTTATACAGGCGAAATTTCAGCGCAAATGTTACAAGACTATCAAGTCGAATATGTCATCATCGGACACAGTGAGCGCAGAGGATATTTCGCAGAAAATGCTGATATTTTGGTACAAAAAGTAAATATTGCACTAAAAAATGGATTGCGACCTATCTTTTGTTGTGGCGAATCCTTAGAAATGCGTGAGAAAGGCGATTATCTTGCTTTTCTAAAAAATCAAATTTCAGAAGGGCTTTTTCACCTTTCTGCCCAAGAGTTTGAAAAAATCGTGATTGCTTATGAGCCAATTTGGGCTATCGGCACAGGCAGAACGGCGGAAGTGGCACAAGCCCAAGAGGTGCATCAGGCTTTGCGCCAGCATGTGGCAGCCCAGTATGGCCAAAATCTTGCGGCACAGATTCCCATTTTGTATGGTGGCAGTGTCAATGCTAAAAATGCGGCTGAACTTTTTGCTGCACCCGACATCGATGGCGGTTTGGTAGGGGGCGCATCTCTAAAATCTCGCGAATTTATAGAAATTGCAAAATCTTTCCCCAAAGCAGACGTTCTATAAAGGCATATAGGCGCGATTGTGGTTTGAAGAATCGCGCCTAAAAAATTGCCTCCATCATCCCCCAATCTCTTTTTGGGCAAATTCTTTCCTTTCCACTTTCGCTATCCTAACTTCGCACGACCATGAAAAAAATCCTGCTTGCGTATCTTTTTTTTCTGATGGCATATAGTTTCCTGCCTACCCTTTCGGCGCAAATTACCAACTATTTAGGTGATGAATCCGACCTATATGCGCATACCAAACAGATGAACCAGTTTTTTCGCAGGTTTAATAATGAAGAAGACAAATACGGCGAAAAATACGAACCCAATCACCCCAAATTCAGAGAACCCACACAACGCAAAGTTTATTTGCAAATGCTCTTTGATTTAGAAAGCCGCACCATAGATAACGATACTAAGCAAGATTTCATCAATCAGATGCTAACCAAGCCCGCCTTCCTCGACTTTCATGGCGGAAAATGGTTTGCCCAAGTGCATACTATTTTCAAATATCGCGGCAAAAGCCAAGATATGGTGCTTTTTATGCGCTTGCAGGAAGAAAAAGTAGGAAGCAAGTGGGTCATAGAGCAGCTACATTTTGCGCCCTTCAAAAAGATATTTGAAGAAAGCAAAGACCAAAGCGAAGAATTTTTGCACCCCCTAAGCCATGAAATCGAATTTATGAACCTCAAACGCGCCTTAGAGCAAGGAAAGGGCATCACAGGGTACTCCAAACGCAATTTTCAACCCGATTACCTCACCCTTTTTTGGTCAGAAGTAAAGCAAGGAAATTTAGAGTTCGAAACCGTTATGAACATCAAATTTCACTTTTTCCAACTCGATAACTGGTACTTCGAAATTTCTAACTTCAATAGAAAAGGGAATAATAGCGGCTGGCTTATCTCGAATCTTATCAGAATGGCAAAGCCCGAAGATAAAGCCGCCTTCGAAGCGTACATCTTAGAGCGTGGGGGACTTTAATGCTGCGCCAAAAGAAACTTTGTGCTTCAAAGTATCAAAATGAGGTGCGGAAAAAAGGCACTCCCGACTGCCTTTTTTTGTGCTTTTTGTCAGAAAAATGCTATCTTTAAGCTATCATTTCCATTTCTATTCCGACCATGAAACATATCCTTATCACAGGTGGCGCAGGCTTTATTGGGTCAAATTTTTTGCCTTATTTTCTCAATCGCTACCCTGACTATCGCCTCCTAAATTTAGACCTACTCACTTATGCGGGCAACCTCGATAATTTGAAGGAAATTGAAAACGAGCAGCGATACGAATTTATCAAAGGCGACATCTGCAATCGTGGCTTATTGAGCTATCTTTTTACCAAGTACGACATCAGGGGCGTGATACATTTCGCTGCCGAGTCGCACGTAGATAACTCCATTTCGGGTCCCGAAGCCTTTGTCAGGACAAATGTAGAAGGTACTTTTTCTCTTTTAGAAACGGCACGCAAGCACTGGTTTGAAGCTCCTTTCCAAGCCAAAGCAGGCTATCAGGATTGTCGCTTTTTGCATGTTTCCACCGACGAGGTCTATGGCTCTTTGGGCGATACAGGCTTTTTTACAGAAAATACGCCATACGCGCCAAATAGTCCTTACAGTGCCTCAAAAGCAGCGAGTGATATGTTGGTCAGAAGTTATTACCATACATTTGGGCTGAATGTCGTTACTACAAATTGTTCTAATAATTTTGGCTTCAAACAGCACCAAGAAAAACTCATTCCCACCATTATCCGAAAAGCCCTCAACGCCGAGCCTATTCCGATTTATGGTGACGGCAAAAACGTGCGCGATTGGCTCTTTGTCTTAGACCATTGCACCGCCATTGATGCCGTCTTCCACAAGGGACGAACAGGCGAAACCTACAATGTCGGGACACGCAATGAGCGCAACAACCTCGAACTTTGCTACAAAATTTGCGAAATTTTAGACCAACATCTACCCAAGCCCGATACCAAATATGCGCAACTTATTGCCTTTGTAAAAGACCGCCCCGGACACGACAAACGCTACGCCATAGACCCCACCAAACTCGAAACCGAACTTGGCTGGAAGGCTGCCACTAATTTTGAACACGACCTAACGCAAACCGTCATTTGGTATATCAAGCATTTTACAGGAAAAGAAATTGCGACTCCTGCTTTTGAAGCCAAATCAAATCAAACAGAAAATCAGACAGAAAGTCAGGTAGAAAATCAAACAGAAAATCAGACCAAAACCCAAACCGCCAACTCCCAAAATGCACCCATCGAGGATATACCCGAAAGTGTCATCAAAGAGGAAAAACTGAAAAAAGAGCCTATCGCCCCCCCGCCCGCAGAAGAAATTCCGCCGCAGGAGCAGCCCATTTATGGCGCACCTAATTCGGAGGCTACCAAATATCAGGGCTATCTCAATCTGGTGAATTTGGAAGAAGCCATTGATGCTCTTGCAGAAGTCAAGGCAAGCCTTATTCGCGTTCGAAAAGATTACGAGGCTGCCCAAGAAAAAGAAAAGGATTGCGACACAAAGGCGCGACAAATCATAGGTGCGGCGCAAGAAGGGAAAATAGAATGGGAGCAGGCTAATAAATTGGCGATGGAACTTTTGAAAAAACAGGAGCAAGCCAAAGTCTTAGCCGACCAACACCTGCACCATTTGGCACAACTTGGGGGCTTGCAGGCGCAGATGGAAGACCGCATTGCACAGCTTCGCACCATTCGTAAGCAGCACACCGTCAAGATGCCCGACTCGTCCGATACTATCAATATGATAGAGCGCATGAAAGCAAAAATTTCGAAAAACGAAATTTTAGCCGACCTGTACAAAGAAAAGCCCTTGCAAGACCCCGAATTAGACAAAAAAGTGAATGAAGCCTTAGGCGTAAATCCTGAAAAGGAAGCCTTAGAAGCCCTCAAAAAGCAACTTGGCATGAAATAAAGTAACGACTCGACAAATTAGCCCTTGCCAAATTTTTGGCAGGGGCTAATTTTTTCAAACTACATATTCTACCTGATGCGCTTCTGCAAGCGTGGGCAGTTCCATGCGCTCCGCCATGCGGCGAATAACCGCAGGCGGAACTACTTGTTTTCGGTTCTGATTTTGCTGCAAAAGTTTTTCATACGGAGATTCTACATACACAATCCTAACGGCGGCTTTGTAAGTATAGAAAAGGTCTATAAGTTTTTTGCGTCTATCGCGCTGCAAATTTGTCGCATTCCATACAAAACTTTGCTTTTTTCTCAAAAATTTTTTAGCGCGTTCCTGCCCTTCTTGTATGATAATGCCCTGATTATCGGTAGGCTTTACTTTCAATTCCCACCTAATTGCATCGAGGCTTACCATTGGCAGGTGTGAAAGTTTTTGTTCGTAAAAAGTATCTTTTCCCGAAGCGGGCAAGCCGCACAATAGGATTACTTCAAATTCGGTATCGTCGTAAAGCGGATAATCGGCAGGGCTTTCGCCATATTTGTAGAAATAGACAAAGCGTGTATGTGCATCTGCAAATTTTTTCGGACTTGTGTAGCAATTTTTTTCCTCTGCCAAAAGGCGAAAAAAAGCCACTCGTTCTAATAGCTCGTCTTGCGATTCGCAAATCCTACCCAAGACATCTGCCTCTGCTATCAAAGCCAAGTCTTGCAAACAAACCTGCAAGCTACTTTCGAAAAGGGCTTTTTCAGGATTTTCTTTTTGCAAAATCCAAAGCGGCAAGCCATGATAACGCACCAATTTACAAATCTTTTCGCGCTCGAAAAATGAAAGCCTCCCAAAACGTGCAGGCGCGGTATAAAGCCAACTCCGTACCAAGTGTTCGCCAACGAGGGCATGTTTAGGTGAGGAAATGCGACCTTCGGCATCTTGTTGGGTACAAATTTCTTTGCCCAAATCGTGTAAAAGTGCGGCATAGAAAAGAACCGCCTGCTCTTGCGCCGCTGCCTGCTGGTAGCGTTCTTTTTTCCAAAGTGCCTCCACTACCATTTTTGTATGCGTCCAAACATCTCCTTCGGCGTGGTATTCTGGCTCTTGTGGCACGCGCGATAAGCCTTGCAAAAAGGAAAAATGTGTCAAAATTTCACCCCAACTCTGTATTGCAGGAGGATAAAAATGTGGTTTCATAGGTTTTTAATGCTTTGTTTTTCAAAGTTTCAAAATGAGTTTTTGGTCAAAATCGAGCGAGTGGTTATGCTTTTAGAAAATGCGCAATGGCATCTTCTATCGCTTCGGTGAGGGTTTGGTCTAATGTTTTTCTTTTTTCAAGTGGCATTTTGGGGAATTTTTGCCTTTCGGCTTCTATATCTTCCCAAAGATAGCGTTTGAGTAGCTCAATTTGGGCTGTATTTTTTTTCTGAACTCTGCCAATTTTAGAAATTGCATTTTGCAGGCGATTAGGCGTTAGCAGGGCAAGCAGTTTTTGGGTAGGGTCGTGTGGTTGGAAAGTTGGCTCTTTTTCTGCCTGATGATAGCGAGATTCGGCAAAGGCTTCTATTTTTCTTTTGAAAATAGGACGAAAAGCGGCTTGATTGGGTAGCTTCAAATCGTGTTGAGGTTTCAAAACGATTCCTTCCGCATAGTTGGGCATGGCAAGTGGCGGCAAACCGAAAAGGGCAGGATAGTGGCTCGAAAAAAGAGGGGAATATTCCCACGCCTCTTTATATTTGCCTTCGAAAAGGATTGGCGTGCAGAGCAAGGCTACACGACGACAATTTTCTATCAGCGTTTTGATGGGCAGATATTCCGAAGGGCGTTTGTTTTCAAAATGCAGCAAAATATCAAAAATACAAAACTGCAAATCGGGCGAATAATAGACTCCTGTCTGTACCGCCTGCACCTCTTGATTTGGCGTTACTTCGGGGTGCGGATAGTTCCCTCCGAAAAGTTCGCCATAGATTTGCAACGTATCGAGCTGCGGATATTCCGCTTTCAGCTGTTGGTACAAAGTGCGAAATTGTGCTTTTTTTGAATCGAGCAAAGGGAAATAGCCAAAGAAATCATCATCTTTTTCGAGAAGCATTTTTCTTTTTGCAAAAAAAAGGCGGCTTTCTTCTACTATTACAGCGAGGTTTGCGCCATGTATTTTTTCGGTTACAACCCAAGTGGCTTTCTGCATTTGCCTATAATGCGCCTCTGTGAGCGGATATTCGGCAGGTTGTTCGGCTATTTTTTCATAAGGTTTGAAGGTAGGTTCCATTAGATATAGCTTTGTTTTTCAAAGTTTCAAAATGGGTTTTTGTATAGATTCAACCAAAAAGGTTCGCGCCTTTGTGCAATCGGTTGGGTACAATAGGGCGATTCTGCCAATGGGATTGTGAGTCTAAGATGGTATTGAGAAAATCGGGGCGGACAAATTTATACCTTCCCAGCACCTGTTTTTCATTTTCTTCTTTGATATAAAGCCCTTCCATTTGGGTACTCGAATTGGTTTGCGCCAAAACAAGTTCTGCTTTTAACCCTAAGGCTTTACAATCTTCTTCCAAAATTTGCAGGTGGTTTTCAGCAATGAAATGCGATTTTCCAACAAAAGCCGTTAGTGCGTCGGAATGGTTGAAGATGCCTTGGTGTAACACCTTTACAGAGTGCAAAAAAGTAAGGGGAGCAAGTAGTTTTTTTCGCGCGGCAGTGCTTAGAAAAATATGCTGCTGCGTATCGTATATATCAAATTCTAAAAAATAGTGTGGCAGGTCGGTATAAAAAATCGTGTGTTTGGCGTAAAGCCATTCGCCATAGAGGATATATCGATTTTGCAAAACTTCCCAAAGAGGCTGTGCAAAGACATTTGCCCATGTTTTGAAAAGGTCAAAATGGCGTTCGCGATAGCCGCCTGTGAGGTAATGCCCTCGGCTTTGCAGCCAAATTTTGCCTTCTTGGTCAAAACTGATGCCTGCATTTGCACCATCTACTTTTTCTTCTACCACCAAAAACTTGCCTTTAAGGGCTTCAAAGGGAGCTTGTGAAAGGTCTTCGTCGCCTTTTTGCAGCTTCGAGCCTGCAAGGTGCGGCGTGCGCGGATATTTTTGTATCGTTATCATGACGGTTTAGGGCAGTGATGTTCAATTCTAAAAATCAGATGCAAATGTAGGGACGAGGCACTGCCTTGTCCTATGCCCCAAACCCTAAGGGTCTTGAAGACCCTTAGGGTTTAAGTCCAAATTTTATGTCGTTTCTAATTCGAAAAAACAAGACTTTTTTCAGAACTTAACATTCCTGCGGTTTAGGGCAGTTTGAAAAACAAGAGGGGAATTTGGTACGTGTCTATAAAAAAAGTTGGATTTAAAAAGTTCCGTTTCCTACAAAAGAGGCTCAAAAAGGCAGCGTAATAATTTTGTCCTAATTGTTTTTTTTGCTAATTTTGAGGAAAATCATCTATTATATCTATCTTTCTTTTGTATGAAAACAACGCTTTTTTCTTTGTCGCGCCTTTTTTTCTTGGCGTTTGCCCTTCTTTTTTCGTCTGCCGCTTTTGCCCAAGAGGACGATTTTGGCACTAAGGAGGAAAAGGATAAAATAGCCCAAGAGGTTTGTGATTGTATGACTTCGAGCGGCATTGAACTCAAACCCGAAAATTCTGATAAGGTCAAGATGCAACTTGGACTTTGTATTTTACAATCGCTCGGGCAGCGTCCTGATATGCTTGAAAAGATAAGTGCCGAAGATAGCGAAGAAAAGCAGGCGACGATGGAATCTTTCGGTGAAAAAATTGGGGTGCTTATGGTTACGAAGTGTCCGCAGGTCTTTATGGCTTTTCAGGACGAAATGCAAGACGGACAAAGCGATGCTGGCATTTCCGCTTCCAAATCTTTGCGCGGCACGATACAAAGCATAGACGAAGGCGAATTTGTTACTTTGGTGGTAAAGGAAGAAGGTTCGGGGCGCACACACCGTCTTTTGTGGCTCGAATTTTTTGAAAATGCAAGCCAAGTACAGGAAGAGTACAAAAAACTGAAAGGTAAAAAAATTGAGGTACTCTTCGAAGAGCGCGAATTATATCAGGTAAAATTAAAGGACTATACTAACTTTAAGATTATCAAAAAGTTGCGTTTTATTTAGAAAAAAAATGCAAAGGTTTTTAACAGAACTAACAGTCTTCGAAGAACCGTTAGTTCTGTTTTTTTTTTAAGGCTCTACGATATTTTTTTCTATGGCAGTAGGGTCGTATTTTACATTTCCGAAAAGATGGAGCATCAAGACGCGCGAATAACGAAACATCAGGGGAATGGATAAAAAAAGTAGTGTAAAGATGCTTCCAAAATAAATAGGCAAGGGCTGTTTGCCCGCCAGAAGCGTAATGGCTGCCCAAGTAGTGATGATAATTGCCACAGCGATAGCATAACTAAAATACATAGCACCCCAAAAAAAGCCCATTTCGCGCTCATATTTCAAGCCGCATTTGGGGCAATTTTTGTGCATTTTGGCAAATTGAGGGCTATAAGAAGCCGCTGGATACATTTGACCCTCTCTGCAACGAGGGCAGCGCATTTTAAGGGCGGCTACTAAGGGCGAGGTTTTTTTGGCGTTGTTTCCTGACATGGCGATACCAAAGGAAGGCGATAGTGCCTATGAGTAAATAAGGCATGATAAGAAGGTAAAGGATTCCTGCATTCAGACCCGAACCGATAAGAGAGTCGCCGTTGTTCATATTGTTTTCTACGCTGGCACGACACATGGCGCATTGTGCCTTTAAGTTTGTCGTTTGTAGCAGTAGGAAGGCGAAAAACAGGAAGAGTGTCGCAACACTTTTACAGGCTAACGCTCGAAGAGCGGGCAAAAAGCGATAAGCAAAGGGACGAAGGCGTTGCATCTATTCATCAAATTTAGAGTTTGAAACAAGGGCGAAAGAAGCAAAACAGCGAACAGGGTTTGAATGTAGGACGCTGCAAAGGTACGACTTTTTGGGGCTTCTTTTCAGAAAAAAGCGAAGGCAGTATGGGAATAAAATAGGCGATTGTAGCACTTTTCAAACCTTAGTCAGCATTAAGATAGCATTAGATAGAAAACGGCGCGTTTTAGTGAAAGGTTTTGCATATTGGTCGTGTTTGCCCTACTTCCAAAAAGTAACGACTACTTTTCTATCTTGGTCTGCACCCTGACTGCCTTCTAAGGCAAAGAACTGCCCATGCGATTTGCGCAGGATTTTTTCAAAAGAGATGCCGCACATTTGTAGGTGATAACTCACATTGTCGATGCGGTCTTTGGAGAGTTCTAAGTTGCGCTTTCGGTCGCCTACGCTATCGGTAAAGCCTTCTACTAAAACGGCTTTGTAGCGTCTGCTGCCAATAAGTTCGCGTAATTTTTGTTCTTCTGTTTCTGAAAGGGTGCTTTCGCCACTTCCGAAAAAGAGGGTAATTTGCTCTTTTCGCAAGGGCTTGTGATACTGAAATTGCAGTTCTGTCTGCTCGCTTAGGCTGCCAAAATAGAAACTGCATACGCGCTTTTCTTTTGGCGCAAGGGTCTTTGTGTCCCAAGTGAGCATCAGGGCGGTATCGTCGGTGTATTGCTCTACGGTTTGGGTTTCGAAATCTACCACGCCCGCCAAATAAGCCCATTGCCCTGCACAGATTTTATCGGGCGCAATGGCTTTCCCTACCCTTGTGAAAAGGTGAGCGCGAAGGTCGGCATCTTGAAAGATAAAGCGGTGTGGCACTTTTTCGCCAAAAAAACATTCGTCCATTTTGACAACTCTGCCGTCGGCTTCTATTTTTACACCATCATTGCCACCAAGCATGACATCTAAAAGCATAGAAAAGGAAACTTCGCGTTCTATGTCGGAATGATTTTCAATTTCATAGCGAATTTCATAGAAAGAGCCATATTCGCCTTTGCCAATAGGCTCGAATTTTTCATTGGTCGGAATCAGGCTTTGTGTAATTTGTAGGTTGTCGAAGGTATAGCGCAAAGAGCCTACCTGCGAACCACGCGCATGAGGGTGTTCGGCAATAAGGGGATTGCCCTCTAAATCTACGACTTGTTTTAAGTCGGGATTGTTGGAGGCATATTTCCCATTCGAGCCAATGACAAAGTGCGAACTCGAAAAATGATAAGGATAGCCAAAGAGAAAGGTTTGGCTTTTGCTGCCCAGCGTAAAACGCCCGTCGTGTGGCTCTTGCTGTTGCGCCCAAAGGGGAGTCATAAACAATCCTAAAAAAGCCCAAACGGGGAGGATTTTCTCTAAAAAGAACCCTCCTACCAGTTGGCAGTAGCGTGTTTTCCAATTCTTTTGCATAAGACCCGAAGCAAAGTTGTAATTTTTTGACCTAAAAAAAGACCTATGAGCAAAGCCAGACCCAAAACTTTGACTATCAAGTAGGACGGCTTAAAAAGCAAAGATATTAAAACTTCCTAAAAAAGTGGCTATTCTTCGAATCGAGAACATAGAGAAACATTATCGCAACCATACCGCCTTGCAAGGCGTGAGCTTACAAGTGCCACAAGGCGCGATTGTGGGCTTGCTCGGACCCAACGGCGCGGGAAAAACGACACTCATTCGGCTCATCACCCAAATCTTGCTTCCTGACGCGGGGCAGATTTTTTTTCAAGACCGTCTTTTAGCACCTGCCGATGCTGCCGCTATTGGCTATTTGCCCGAAGAGCGCGGTTTATACAAAAAAATGCGTGTCGGTGAGCAGCTACTTTATTTAGGGCGTTTGCGCGGACTTTCCAAAAAAGAGGCGCAAAGCAGGATAGATAATTGGGTTGAAAAATTCCAGTTGCAGAGTTGGCTTAAAAAAAATGTAGGCGACCTTTCAAAGGGTATGCAGCAAAAGGTACAATTTATCGCCACTGTCTTGCATCAGCCGCCTTTGCTTATCCTCGACGAACCCTTTTCGGGTTTCGACCCCATCAATGCCAATTTGATACAGCAGGAAATTTTAAACCTGCAAGTGCAAGGGACAACCATCATTTTTTCTTCTCATCGCATGGAAAGCGTAGAAGAACTTTGTGAATACATAATCTTGATAAATCGCGCCCAAAAGGTATTAGAAGGGAAAAAAAAGGACATCAAGGCAGAATTTAAAAGCCATACCTTTCTTATCGAAACCCAAGAACCCATCAGCACGCTGCCCGAAGGTTTCGAAATTTTGTTGCCCTCTACCCACAATGGCGAGCATTATCAGACCCAAGTGCGCCTACTCAATCCGATGCCTACCGAAAGCAATCGCCTGCTCAAAGGCTTATTACAAGACCAGATTGTGGTGGGCTTTAAAGAGATTTTGCCCTCTATCAATGACATTTTTCTACAACTCACGACATCGCCTTCAACCCCCCTCCCAACGCCATGACCTTTGCCGAAAACGTGCGCGAAGCCTTACGCGCCATACGCGACAACACACTACGCACTGCCCTAACGGTAGCCCTGATTGCTATCGGAATTACCGCCCTTATCGGAATCCTAACGGCGATTGATGCCATCAAACAAGAAATTACTTCGGGTTTGGCAGATTTGGGCGCAAATACTTTTGATGTGCGCGATAAAGACAACCAACGCCGCTCGCGCCGAAGCGGAGTAGTAGAGCGTGCCGTAGAGGGATTGGACTATAAAGACGTGAAAAATTTTATCGCGCGTTTCCAGAAAGCCGACCGCCTGACGGTTTTTTCGCAAATTAGTTTCGCCACAGAGGTCAAGCGCGAAGCCAAAAAGACAAATCCCAACAACAGTGTTATCGGGACAGATGAAAACTACTTGCTCATTCAGGGGTTGGATTTGGAAAAGGGAAACAACTTTTCTGCCGTAGAAGTCAAAATGGGTGCGCCTGTGGCTATTATCGGACAGGAGATTGCAGACGCGCTCTTCGATAAAGCAAACCCTTTGCAGCAAGATATTACCATTAGCGGAGTCAAATACAAAGTTATTGGCGTGCTCAAACAGAAGGGCGGAATTAGCAGCGATAAAAGCGACGATAGGACGGTTTTGCTGCCCCTATTAGCGGCGCAGAGTTTGGCACAAAGCGGACAGACGCTCTCTTATACTATCACCTGCTATGTGCAGAACCCCACAATGCTAAATGCTGCCATGAACGAAGCCATTGGCGTAATGCGACAGGTCAGGGGCGATAAAATCGGTATGGATAATTCCTTTCAAGTTTCGAAGAGCGAAACTTTGGCTTCTTCTTTGGAAGATATTGAGGGCAAGCTCAAATTTGGGGGCTTTGGTATAGGCTTTATTACTTTGTTGGGGGCTTCGGTCGGTTTGATGAACATTATGCTTGTTTCGGTAACTGAACGCACACGCGAAATTGGCATCAGAAAGTCTATTGGGGCAGCTTCTTACCATATTCGAAGACAGTTTTTGATAGAGGCGATTGTCATTTGTCAGATGGGAGGCGTTGTGGGCATGGTCTTGGGAATTGCGGTGGGGAATTTGGTATCCCGTTTGGTTGGAGAAGGGAATGGGACTTTTGTCATTCCTTGGCTTTGGATGATGGTTGCGGTGGTGGTCTGTATTGTGGTGGGGATTGTGTCGGGTTTTTACCCTGCCTACAAAGCCTCGCGCTTAGACCCTATTGAGTCTTTGCGATACGAATAGTAAAATTTTTAGTTCCTTTTTAGAACTTGCGGTGAAAAAAGGTCGTATTCGCCGCATTTTTGCGGCGAATAAGGCTTATATTTGCCGCAAAAAGCCGTTTTTATGCCAAAATACATCTACGAATATCAAGACTGGACGCGCTTTGTTTGGGACGACAAAGTCATCAGTGCCATTTTTGGCGAGGTGCGCCTACTACAAGGAAAAATTATCGGGCAGATGACCTTGCTTGGTTTTTCGGCAAAAAGAGAAGCGACTCTCACTGCCCTAACCTTAGAGGTCGTCAAGTCTTCAGAAATAGAGGGTGAATTACTTAATTACGAGCAAGTTCGCTCCTCTATTGCACAACGGTTGGGCATCAATACAGCAGGGCTACCTACCAGCAGTAGGCATGTCGAGGGGGTTGTTGAAATGATGCTCGACGCAACGCAAAACCATTCGCAGCCGCTGACTGAAAAACGCCTCTTCGGTTGGCATGCTGCCCTTTTTCCAACAGGATACAGCGGGCTTTACCCAATTGAGGTAGCCCAATACCGTACTGGCGAGATGCAAATTATATCGGGAGCAATGGGAAAGGAGAAAGTACATTATCAAGCGATAAAGCCTGAATTAGTAAAGCCTGAAATGGATAAGTTTTTGCAATGGCTCAACCATGAAAATGAACTTGACCTTATATTGAAGGCTGCCATTGCCCATTTTTGGTTTATCATCATTCACCCTTTTGATGATGGAAATGGTAGAATGGCACGCGCTATCACAGACCTATTGTTGGCACGTGCGGAAAATAGTGGTGAGCGATTTTATAGCATGTCGAGCCAAATTTTGATAGAGCGAAAGCAATACTATGAAGTCTTACAGCAGGTGCAATACAGCAAAGGTGATATTACAAAGTGGCTTCACTGGTTTTTAAATTGTCTTAAAAATGCACTTGTAAATACAGAAAGTACAACACAAAAAATAATCTATAAAGTAGAATTTTGGAAAACATACGAGCAAGTTTCTATCAATGAGCGGCAACGTCTGATGCTTAACAAACTTCTGGACGGACTCGAAGGCAAGTTGAAAACCTCAAAATGGGCAAGAATAACAAACACCTCAACTGATACGGCTTTGCGTGATATAAAAGACCTCATCGAAAAGGGTATTTTGCAACAAACAGCAGAGAAAGGGCGCAATGCCAATTACGAATTAGTGACTTTTAAAGCATAATTTTCCTTTTCAATATTTTTGCACAGCACTCCCACAGACAGCCGCCTTTCAACTTCCTGCGCCATAAAGCCCGAAGATTTTGCCAAATAGAATGTATTGCGTCATTCCTTCCCAAAAATAAAAAAAGATGCTGGAAATACCAACAATTTCTTATCTTTACCCAATCATCTGTTTTCAACTTTATGCTTGCGCCCCTTCTCAAAACCTACCAACTCTCACACCAATATCCTGCCGAAGGCGTACTTACCTTTCCCGACTTGAACCTTGATAGGGGGCAGGCTTATCTGCTTTTAGGCAATTCTGGCAGCGGCAAGACTACCTTTCTGCATTTGGTAGGCGGTTTGCTTCCTATCCAAAGTGGCGAGGTATGGTTTGAAGATGCCCCTCTTTCTACGCGCTCCCCTGCGGCTTTGCACCAATTTCGCAAACAGAAAATAGGCTTTATTTTCCAAAAGCCCTATTTACTACCTGCCCTTACCTTATGGGAAAATATTGCCTTAGCCCAAAAGTTAGCCCTTGCAGAGGTGCAGCAGGAGGCTATTTCTACCCTTTTGGCACAACTTGAAATAGAGGCTTTGCACAAAAAATACCCCCAAGAATTAAGCGGTGGGCAGCTCCAACGCGCCGCCATTGCACAAGCCCTTGTCCGCCGCCCAAGTTTGCTTTTAGCCGACGAGCCTACTTCTAATTTAGACCCAAAACGTGCTTTGCAGGTAGCGCAACTTTTAGCCCAAACCTGCCAACTTTTTCAAACTACCTTGCTTATCGCCACACACGACCAACGCCTTCAAGATAAATTTGAACAACAGTTTTTTTTAGGAGAGTAGGATTGAGGAAACCCTAAAAGTTATCAGCCTCAAATCTATCAGCTTCAAAGTTATCCGCAGGGTGCAGTCCAGTGATGTTAAATTCTAAAAAATAGGCTCGAATGTAGGGACAAGGCATTGCCTTGTCCGAAGTGTGATTGAAATAAAAAAGGATTTTCATAAATAGGGTTCAGTCCAAATTTTATCTCGTGTCAAATTTGATAAAACAAGGCTTTTTACAGAACTTAACATTAATAGGGTGCAGTCTTTGGGTCAGAAAAACAAAAATAAGCCACAATTTGGCACAGTGTAACAAATGTTCCTAATCTTTCTATGGGAAGGCTCTAACTTTGTAGTGTAAAATCGGATAACACGCACTTCTCTTTTGCCGTTATAGATTTTACATCTCTTTCGAAATCTCTACTTCGTTTCCTATAAAACCCCAAACTCGAAATTATGACAACGACACAAAAAATGAACGTCGAGCAAATTTATACAGGCTGTTTGGCACAAGGTGCTTACTATATCGTTTCAAATGGTGAGGCGGCTATCATCGACCCCCTGCGCGAAATCGAACCCTACTTACAACGCGCTCAAAAAGATGGCGTGAAGATTAAGTACATTTTTGAAACGCACTTTCACGCTGATTTTGTGTCTGGACATTTAGACCTAAGCAAAAAAACAGGTGCGCCCATTGTCTATGGAAAGACGGCAAACCCTGAATTTGAGGCAATTATCGCCGAAGATGGGCAAGTCTTCCAAATTGGTGCCGTTACCCTGACGGCTTTGCACACGCCCGGACATACTATGGAAAGTACTACCTACCTTTTGAAAGACGAAAACGGAAAAGACTATGCTATCTTTTCGGGAGATACCCTCTTTTTAGGTGATGTAGGCAGACCCGATTTGGCACAAAAAGCCGCCAGCATGACCCAAGAAGACTTGGCAGGTTTGCTCTATGATAGTTTGATGACTAAAATTATGCCTTTGGCAGACGAGGTCATTGTCTATCCTGCTCATGGCGCAGGTAGTGCCTGTGGTAAAAATATGATGAAAGAAACCGTAGATACTTTGGGCAATCAGAAAAAAATGAATTACGCCCTCAATCAGCCCAACAAAGAAGCCTTTATCAAAGCCGTTACAGATGGGCTGCTACCCCCCCCTGCCTACTTCCCTGCCAACGTTGCGATGAACAAGAAAGGCTACAATAGCTTTGAAAATGTTTTGAATCAGGGCTTGCGCGGACTTAGTGTAGAGGAGTTTGAAACCGTAGCCGAAAGCACAGAGGCTTTGATTTTAGACACACGCGCGAGTGGCGAATTTTATCAGGGCTTTGTTCCACAATCGGTCAATATTGGTCTGAAAGGCGATTTTGCGCCTTGGGTAGGTGCTATGATTGGTGACGTAAAACAGCCTATCCTACTCATAACCGATGAGGGCAGTGAAGAAGAAGCCGTTACACGTCTTTCGCGCGTGGGCTTTGATAACATCTTGGGGCATCTCAAAGGCGGTTTTGCCGCTTGGCGAGCCGCAGCAAAAGAAGTGGATATCGTAGAGCGCATTACGGCTGAAAAGTTTGCTGCCGAAGTGAAAGTAGGCGAGCATAAAATTATTGATGTCCGCAAAGAAAGCGAATATGCTGCCCAACACATAGAAGAAGCCTACAACTATCCTTTGGCTTATATCAACGACTGGGTGCGCCACATCAATCCCAAAGAGCATTTCTATTTGCATTGTGCAGGTGGCTATCGTAGCATGATTGCGGCTTCTATCCTGCAAGCGCGTGGCTATCGCAATTTTACAGAAGTAGAAGGTGGCTTTAATGCTATCGCAAAAACAGAAAAAGTGCCTACCTCAAATTTCGTTTGTCAGAGCAAAACCCTTTAAAAAACGTTTAGCGACTTTTCGCTATCGGCGAGGTTTTTCAAAGTAGGAAAGTTAAGTGAGGCGATTGGTATTGACAGAGGACTAATCGCTTCACCCCTTGCCGAAGATAATCCTCCACAATCCTAACTTCGGCGAAGGCAACACCCCGTCGATGATTTATGTTCAAATTATCATAAAAAAAAACTTTCATTTATGTTAGAACTCATCAAAAGTCCTTGGGCATGGTATGTAGCAGGACCGCTTATCGGTCTGACTGTGCCTACGCTCTTAATCTTGGGTAATAAATCATTTGGCATTTCGTCTTCTTTGCGCCATGCCTGTGCTGCGTGTATTCCTGCGGGCATCAAGTTTTTCCAATACGATTGGAAGAAAGAGGCTTGGAACTTATTTTTCGTCTTCGGGATTTTGATAGGCGGTTTTCTTTCGATGACCTTTCTTTCAAATCCAGAACCGATTGTCATTCATCAGGATTTGGCAAAGGAATTGGCTACCTATGGCATTACCGATTTTAGCGGCTTGCTGCCCACCGAACTCTTTTCTTGGGAGATGCTTGCCACGCCGAAGGGTATGATTATGTTGGTATTGGGCGGCTTTTTGGTAGGTTTTGGGGCGCGTTATGCAGGGGGCTGCACCAGCGGACATGCGATTATGGGCATCTCTAATTTGCAAGTGCCTTCTATTATCGCGACTTGCTGTTTTATGATAGGGGGTTTTGTGATGGCAAATTTTATCCTACCCTTTGTCCTTTCGCTCTAAAAGGCAGGCTTTTTCTCATTCTACAAAAAGTACCCAAAAAGTATCCAAAAATCCCCAAAAAATCCCAAAAAATCAAAAAAGACCCATGAAACAAAATTCTTCAAACCTCGACACAACGACTTTTGAGAACGACTTAAAGATGCGCGAAACTGATGCCATGTGCGTCAATGAAAGCCGTTTAGAGCATAAATGGTGGCACAATTTGAAATACCTCGTCGTCGGAATTTTATTTGGGACAGTCTTTGTAAAGGCGGAAATCATTAGTTGGTTTCGCATACAAGAGATGTTTCGCCTACAATCTTTCCACATGTACGGCGTAATCGGCAGCGCGATTGCCATTGGTATGCTCTCCATTTTTCTCATCAAAAAATTTAACATCAAAACTATCTACGGTGAAAAGATAGAATTTCACCCTAAAAAATTCAACAAAGGACAAATCATTGGCGGCTTAATCTTTGGCTTGGGTTGGGCTATGACGGGAGCTTGTCCGGGTCCTCTTTTTGCGCAAATCGGCACAGGCGTTACCGTCATTGCGGTTACGCTTTTGAGTGCGATTGCAGGCACGTGGTTTTATGGCTTGTTGCGCGATAGGCTACCACATTAGGTTAGCGTTTCAATTTTGAGTTTAAGGTTAGAAAATTCACTCGTTTAGAGTTTTATGCCGCTATCCAAGCAAATTTTTTGCTTGGATATTTTTTTTATGATGCCACTGCTCAAATTATTTTTAGAGAATCAGCCAACCTGCACCTCGAAAGCCCAAATAAAACACTTCTGAACGCTGCGGAACGTGCAGGGAAAGGTCGTCGAAATATTTTTCGTAGGCAGCAAAAAAATCGCATCTGCCCTTTTTACCCAAAATGCTAAGTCCCATTTCGGCACGTGCATTGATTTTGAGGGTTTTGTCGCCTTGTAAAGGCGTTTGGAAATAGGCTTGACTCACCCAATTTCGCGTATAAACGCCTATCCAAGTGGCAGGTTTCCAATCGGAACGAAAACCAAGCAGGCTCATGGCACGCATATTTTTCCAACTTTGTGCCTCTGTAATACGTGGCTGCCTTGCGTCGCTGCGCACCAAATAATATTCTGCACGCCCAAAAAGGCGGCTTTCAACTATTGCCCCTAAGCGAATTGGGTGCGTAACAAAACCTGCATGAAAGCCATTGAGAATCACGACGCGCGAAGTAATCTGATAGTCTGGATTTTGAAAGTCTGAATCGGGTGGTGTGTCGTTGTCAATTTCATGGCGTGAGCGGTGTGTAAAACCTATGTCCCAAGTTAGGTGTGGCGTTTTGTGAAAGTAGGCAAAACTTTCCTGCAAGACAATGCCGCGCGGATTGAAGGAGATGTCGTTTTTGGTGTTGGCGTTCAATTCGCTACTGACGATAAAGGCAAAGGCAGATTTGCCTTCTCTGAAACGCAAAAATTCTAAGAAACTACAAAAAGTGGCGTTCCAGCCCTGTGCGTCGTTGGTAGAGCCAAAGCCGCGCGAGTTGTGGGCGGCAAAGTTGGCGCGTCCCAAAATTTCGCGTGTGCGCGTTGTGTCGTCTAAGGGGACAGCAAAGTAGTTGCGTGTGGTGAGCGTTTGTGCCTGCGTTTGGTAGAGCGGACTGATAAGCAGGCTGATAAAAAAACTCAAAAACGCAATTTGAAGCCAAAAAAGCGCGTTTTTTGCAGGCTTGATAGTGGCAGTAGAAGTGAGCGAAAAGGGCAGTAATAACTCTTTTTTCATGGCAAAAAAGGCAGCTTGTATTTAGATATGACTATTTTTGCAAAGACGAAGATACGTCTTTTTTCGCTGCTTAGGGGCGTTTCTCAAAAATTAAATCCTTTCATCATAAGTTTTTTTCTATGTTTTCAAAAACACAAATAAGTACGCCTCTCTGCCTTTGGGCAGTGGCAGTGGTTCTTTTTTTTGTCCCAATGGCGTGTAAAAAAACACCCACAGCCTCTTCGGAATTAGCAAAAAAGTTTAGCATCGAAGAAATAGATGCTCCCTTTGTCGTTACCAGAGGGAGGGCTACTTTCCAACTCAAAGACAAGGAGATGACCACGACACTCGATATGCGCTTGGCAAAAGATAGCCTCATTTGGCTCAACGCGCGTATCGCCATCATCGAGGGCGCACGTGTTTTGATAAGGCGCGATTCGATTTTTATTTTAGATAAAATCAATAAAAAATACTACCGTTATAGTTTTGCCGAATTGAGTCAGCAGGCAGGCTTTGAGCTAACCTTCGCACGCCTACAAGCGATTATTTTGGGGAATTTGCCTACCCAAAATAGCACCCAAAACACAAATGTAGAAAAACAAGAAACGGCGTTTGTCATTAGCCAAACGGAGGGCAATTACCAGAGTTTTTTCACCGTCAGCCGAAAAAATAAAAAACTGACCACTATTTCGGTTGAGGATTTGAAGAACCCCAATCCCGATAAAAAGCCGAATTTGAAGGTAGATTATGCCGACTTCCTCGCCATAGGGAAGCATCTTTTCCCACACCGTTGTAAGGCAGAGATTCAATACCAGAAAGAGAATGAAAGCCAGACCAACGCCCTTGCGCTTGAACACAAGAAAGTAGAGTTTCCCACACAAGCCCCAAGTTTTCCCTTTTCAATTCCTGATAATTATACCGACGGAAAGAAAAAGTAAATTTTGAAGCCCCAAAAACCGTTGTATAGAATCCTATCGGCTATACAACGGTTTTTTAGACGGCTTTGTCCGCTTTGTGTTTGTCCTCTTTATGCTGTCGCGCTGCCTTCCACAGGAATAAGATTGAAGGCTAATTCCACATCTTCGGCATATTCTTCGCCACTTTCGAGCATATCTACGTCATCTTTTTGGTAGTACCAATTTACCGTTATATCGCCGTTTTTTTCTTTTTTGTAGGCTTCGAGCATGTCAAAAATCTCTAAAAAGCGGCGTGAAGAGGAGGTATTGAAATACGTCATGCGGAAGTTGAAGGTGATGCTACGTCCCGGTTTTTCGAGGTATTTTCCGAGCCACTCGAAGGCAGGTTGGAAAAATTCTATCGTGTATTCGTGATAAGATTCGCCTGAAATTTCCAATACGCCCGTTTCGGCATTGAAGTCGATGGTAGGGATATAGTTTTCGCCATCTATTTGGTAATTCTCCATAGAAGAAAGAGGGTTTATGCTGTGGTTAAAAATGTTACTTATTCAATCGTAAAGAAATGGTGATAAGCGATTGGGTGGTGTCGCTTGGGTGTGGATTGACATCGGCTACAATGCGATTATTTGAGCGTCTTACCATATCAATCAGCCCGATATTTGCGCCCGGCTTATTGGCGCGTTGCGGCTCGCGCCGTTGCGCTTTGTAATACTCTTTGAGTCCTTCCTCGTCTAAGGAGTTGATATGGTTGCATCTTTGTAGCACATTCTCGACTTCATCATTGGGGATGGCATTACAAGAAGAAACGAGAAAATGGTCGTCGGCTTCGCTGGCTAAAATTAGCCCTACGCCGATAGATTTGTCTTCGGGGTTTGAAAACGACTTTTCCGCCGAGTGGAGGCTCACATTCTGCGAAAGCTCGATAAAGATACCAAACACTTTTTTGCCGATATTAGGGTCGTCTTTGGCGGTTCTTCGTTTGAGGCTGCTTGCCAAGCGCGAAAGCAGGTCTTGCGAAACCACGCCTTTAAATGCCAAGATGACTTTATGAGTGCGCATTTGGTCGTACAGACCATATAGTTTGAAGTTCTCGTCCATACCGTTTGCCGTTGGTGAAATGAAGTCCTAAAAATAAGAATATTTTTTGTTTTCCAAACGCTAAGGCTTTCCAAAATCTTAGGCTTGAAGAATTTGTTTCAACGTCCTAAATTACGAAATAATCGTAAATGCACAAAGCCAAGTGTAAAAAAAACTAAAACTCTTACACTTAGTTTTGAAAATCGCCTTTTTTTTAGCCAATCTCCTGTTTTAGTCAGGCTCTTGATGAGCTGGGCTGAAAGTAGTTCGCATCTTACAATTTTGGTAGCCTTCTGCCTCGAATAGTTCCAAAAGCAGCTCTTCCATCTTATCAAGAGAAACCCATTCAAGCCCCGTATCTGTATGGAGCGGTAGCCTTTCTAAGTTGGGAAATTGGTCTAAACAGGTGAGAATCAGGTTAGAATAGATGAAAGAGTCAGGCTTCAAATAGGGCGTGCAGCGGCGTATCAGGCGTTGGTTGTCCGAACTTTCACAGCGCAGTGCGTAACGCAAAGTCTGCAAAGAAAGGGGAGCTTTCCGAAAATGCTCCTGAAATTCGTTGAATTGATTGGTTTCATTTTCTACCTGCCCTAATTGATACTTTTCTACAAAGTTGGGGTCTTCAAAGGGTAGCAAGCCCGCGCCATGTCGTGTTTGGTAGGCACGTGTAACGTATTCAAAACCCAACGTTTCTATTTTGAAAGGCGCAAGTTTAAGCCACTCTTCGAGCAAAGCACAGACATTGCGGCTTGTCGTGTGGCTGCGCGTTACGTGTGGAAAAAGCCCGTACTCTCTATCCAAAAGCACCCCTTGTGCGCCTTCAAAAATCCAAGCCTCGAAAGGTTTTTGTACAAAAGAGGCTTCGTCTATAAAACCGACTACCCCTTCTTTGACAAGCCTTTGAATATGCGCCACTTGTTCTAAAAAATGCGCATCAGCGGCTTGGTGATTGTAGTTTTCAAATTCTGCCGCCAAATTTGAAAGGTCAGGGTCGGAAAGGCGGCGCAATTTTTCACTATAATAATGGCGCAAAGTTTTGAGTTTGTGTGCCAAAAAAATAGGCGTTTCTAAATCTTGCGCAAAGAGCAAATAAGGCGAAGTTTCGTGCCGCTCCATTGTCGCGCCGAAGCCTAAGCCACAACTGCCATGTCGATTCCTGCCGCGTCTGGTTTCTATCAGACGGTTGTAAAGTTGGTCGTAATGCGTCGTAATGGGGCAGCGTCTGTCCCAAAAAATGCGCGGCGCAACGCCCAAATGTCGCAGGGCATTGTACTCATTTAGAAAAGAATTGGGAAAGATGCTACAATATTTGCTCCAATAAGTAGGCACACCGCGCAGGGTAGCGGCTCCAAATTGTGAAAATACATGCCGTTTGCCATCTTCTAAGACAACGGTATGCCCTGCCTGCTGCCCACCATTGAAGCGTATCACCACTTGGTCTTGGTAGGGTATCCCAAAAGTGGTGCAGCCGTAGGCTACTCCATCAACGGTTTTGCCCTTGCCTTCGTCGCCGAATCCCAAACCAATGACGAGAAAGATATGACGCTTAAAAATATCTTCTTGGCTCATGTGCAAAAATTAAAAACAGGTGCAAAAATTAAAAAGAGGACAAAAAGCGACGTGCAAAGTCGGGGTAAAATTAGGAAAGGAGTGCAAAGCGTATGCACACAAGGCTTTTTTGGGGCAGACACGCTTTTGAACGCGCCCTTTCCTCAATCCTATCTGGCAGAAACAAGTCAGGCAGAAACAAGGTGGCGGCTTTTTAGTTGTTCAAACCCCTTGCGCCCAAAAGTTCTTCGGCTAATAGCATATAATCTTTTGCACCATAAGAATCGGGTGCGTAGTCAAAAATATCCTTTCCATGTGCGGAGGCTTCCTCTAAGGCTACATTTTGGCGAATGACCGTTTCGAAGACTTTGGCTTCATAGAGCGATTTGATAGTTTCGCCCATCTGCTTCCTAATAACCGTATTATTGAGTTGGGTGAGCAAAAAGCCTTCTACTTTTAGCTGCGGATTGAGTTCTTCCTTGATGTCCTCTACCACATCGAGAATCGTCTGCAACCCTTTGGCAGAAAGATAAGAACTTTGCGCAATAATCATCACGCTATCTGCCGCAATGAGCGCGTTGAGGGTCAGGATACCCAACGAAGGGGGGCAGTCTATCAGGATATAATCGTAGGCGGTTAGGCTTTGAAGGGCGCGTTTCATCTTGAAATAGCCCTTAATATCGGTCTGTAATTTATATTCGGCTTTGGTATATTCGAGTTCAGAAGGGACAAGGTGGAAACCTTCCGAAATGGGGTAAAGCGGCAGCGGTTGGTCTTCGCAGAGGGCATGATAGATGCTGCCCCTATCTGCCTCGATGCCTGTGGCGGTGGTCAGATTCGCTTGGGGGTCGTTATCGATAAGCAAGACGCGCAAGCCTTGTAAGACCAACGCCTTTCCCAAGTTGTGCGCACTGGTAGATTTGCCTACTCCGCCTTTATGATTGACTAAGGCTATGATTTTTCGCATAAGAAAGAAATAAAAAACGCATAAAACGAAATAAAAACACTTCCTTTTCTAAGGACTGCCTGCATAGGGGCGCAAAGTGATAGCAAACGCAAGCGAAAACCAAAATTAGGCAATTTTTTTGAGCTTGCCTTTCTTATTTGTAGTTTTGAGGGGAAAGTACAACTAAAACGCTATCTTTTCCTTTTTTCTACCCTCAATGGCTTCTTTTTTCCTGCTCTAAGGCGCGAAGGTGTAGGCTTTTTTGGCTCAAAATTGCTAAATAGAGATAGGTTTGGATTTTTTGTAGCTAATAAAAGCAGAAACCAAAAATATTTTCTAACTTTGAAGGAAAAAAAGAAATCTACTTTTTCAAACCCTTTGACCCACAAAAGTTATGGCAGTAGAAATGTATGTACCTGCGGTAGGAGAATCTATTGCAGAAGTCATTGTTGGCGAATGGCTTAAATCAGATGGCGATTTGGTGGAGCGCGATGAAGTCATTGGCGCACTCGAATCAGACAAGACCACTTTCGAAATTGTAGCCGAAGCCGCAGGAAAACTGCACATCAAGGCAGAGCAAGGCACAACCCTCAAAATCGGCGATATGCTTTGCACTATCGAAGAAGCCGCCGCCGCTGCTACTGCTTCGCCTGTGGCTGCCTATGCCCCTGCGGAAACTGCTGCTTCTAATGGCGAAGTCAAGACCATGCAAGTGCCTGCCGTAGGCGAGTCTATTGCCGAAGTGGTGCTATCGGCTTGGAACGTCGCTGATGGTGATAAGGTAGAATTAGACCAAATCTTAGGCGTTTTAGATTCTGATAAAAGTTCTTTTGAGATTGTAGCCGAAGCCAGCGGCATCATTTCGCTTGTCGCAAAAGAAGGCGATACGCTTGCCATTGGCGATACGCTTTGCCAAATTGCCCAAACTTCACAAGCTGCCGCCCCTCAAAAAACTGCACCCCAAGCGGCGACTACCCAAACTCCTGCGGCAAATCATAGCTCTGCCGAAGGACACCCCTCGCCTGCCGCTTCTAAGATTTTGGCAGAAAAAGGCATCAATACGGCAGAAGTAAAAGGCACAGGCGTAGGCGGTAGAATTACAAAAGAAGACGCATTAAACGCCCAAAAAACGGCAAGCACAGCCCCCACAGCCGCTCCACAGCCCCCTTCGCCGCCAAAAAGCGCACCCACCACAGAGGGCGAGCGTGGCACTAAGCGCGAAAAAATGACGACTCTTCGCAAAACGATTGCCAAGCGTTTGGTAGCGGCAAAAAACCAAACGGCGATGCTCACTACCTTCAACGAAGTTGATATGTCGGCAGTGATGGAATTGCGCAAAAAATACAAGGATAAATTCAAAGAAAAACACGAAATCGGCTTAGGTTTTATGTCTTTCTTTACAAAAGCCGTAACTATGGCACTCAAAGAAGTCCCTGCTATCAATGCGCAAATTGACGGAGAAGAAATTATCTACCACAACTACATGGACGTAGGCATTGCCGTTTCCTCGCCACGCGGCTTAGTAGTGCCTGTGGTACGAAATGCGCAAAATTTGAGCTTGGCAGGCATAGAAAAGGAAATTGTCAATCTGGCAATAAAGGCACGCGACGCAAAACTCACCATCGAGGAAATGTCGGGCGGCACTTTTACCATCACCAATGGCGGCATCTTTGGTTCGATGCTCTCTACGCCTATCCTCAATGCGCCTCAATCGGCAATTTTGGGTATGCACAATATCGTCGAGCGTCCTGTGGCTATCAATGGGCAAGTTGTCATTCGTCCAATCATGTACGTGGCACTTTCCTACGACCATAGAATTGTAGATGGAAAAGAATCGGTAACTTTCCTCTATCGCATCAAAGAACTCATCGAAGACCCTTCGCGCCTGCTTTTGGAAGTTTAAGCGATTCAACCTTTGTAGGGACAAGGCATTGCCTTGTCCGAAGTAAGATTGAAATAAAATCGGGTGAAGCCAAATTTTATTTTGTTCTAAACTTGAAAATACAAGGCTTTGCACCGAACTCGACAG
Organism: Hugenholtzia roseola DSM 9546; assembly: GCF_000422585.1. Lineage (NCBI taxonomy): Bacteria > Pseudomonadati > Bacteroidota > Cytophagia > Cytophagales > Bernardetiaceae > Hugenholtzia > Hugenholtzia roseola. Next base: position 14,138 of record NZ_AUGI01000032.1, on the reverse strand, counting down.
GGCTGCATTTGGGTATATTGCACACTTTTATCATACATTTTCTCAACCTCAATTTCAAGCCGCATCAACTTTCCAAAAAGTTGATGCGGTTTTCATACCACTATGAATCTTGAAAGGGCAACACAAGCATTAAAAAAATATTTCGGCTACGATACCTTCCGTCCTATGCAGGCGGAAATCATCGAAAGCCTTTATCAGCGGCGCGACGTTTTGGTCTTGATGCCCACAGGTGGTGGCAAGTCGCTGTGTTATCAAATTCCTGCCGTTACATTGGAAGGAGTCTGTATTGTAGTTTCGCCCCTGATTGCGCTGATGCGCGACCAAGTGCGGGCTTTGCGCAATAATGGTATCGCCGCCGCCGCCCTTCATAGCAATCTGACACACGAACAAGAGCGAACCGTAGAGCAGTATGCCCTCGATGGCAGGCTCAAATTATTGTACGTATCGCCTGAAAAATTGGTCAGTGAGCCATTCCAGCAGCTTCTTCGGCGGCTCAAAGTGAGTCTTTTTGCCATAGACGAAGCGCACTGCATTTCGCAATGGGGACACGATTTCCGACCCGAATACACACAACTCAAAGCCCTCAAACGCCATTTTCCTGCCGTTCCTTTTATTGCCCTGACCGCTACGGCTGATAAAACTACGCGCAAGGACATCACCGCCCAGCTCGATTTAGCCGACCCCGCCCTTTTTGTAGCTTCTTTTAATCGCCCCAACCTTTCACTTTCGGTAGAGCCTGCCATCAAACGCATCGAGCGCATCATCGATTTTATCAAAAGCCGACCGCGCACTTCGGGCATCATCTATACTTTAAGCCGAAAACAAGCCGAACAGACGGCAGAACGCCTCCAAAAAGTAGGCATCAAAGCCGAATACTACCATGCAGGCATGGCAGCGCAGGCACGTGATAGGGTGCAGGAAAATTTTATCACCGACCGCACGCCTATTATTTGCGCCACTATTGCCTTTGGAATGGGCATTGATAAACCCAACGTCAGATGGGTCATTCACTACAATTTGCCCAAAAATATCGAGGGCTACTACCAAGAAATTGGCAGAGCAGGGCGCGACGGACTGCCCAGCGATACCATTCTTTTTTATAGCTTAGGCGATGTCAAGGTCTTGCGCGATTTTGCCCTCGATAGTGGGCAGGTAAAATTACAACTTGCCAAATTAGAGCGCATGCAGGAATATGCCGACGCGCGAATCTGTCGTAGGAAAATTTTATTGGCTTATTTCGGCGACTTTTTAGAAAAAGATTGTGGAAATTGCGATGTCTGTAAAAATCCGCCGCGCTATATCGAAGGGACAATTTTGGCACAAAAAGCCCTTTCTGCCCTGATGCGCACCGACCAAAAGGTAGGCATGGGCATGCTCATAGACATCTTGCGTGGCTCGCGCAACCAAGAACTTTTGAAGCGTGGCTATGATAAAATCAAGACCTTTGGTGCAGGCAAAGATTTGAACTCTGAAAACTGGACGCGCTATATCCTACAAATTTTACACTTAGGGCTGATAGAAATTGCCTATGATGAAGGCAGCGTCTTGAAGGTTACAGAAAAGGGAAAAGAGGTTTTGTTTTCAAATAAAACCGTACAATTAGTACAAGTGGAAGCCGACAAAATAGAAAAAAGTCCTGCTCAAAAAATTGCAAGAGTCAAAGCCGAAAAACCTACACCACAGCTCCTGCGCCAATATTTTACCGAGTCTTTGTTTGAAAATCTGATAGAATTTCGCCAAATGCTTGCCGAGCGCGAGGGAATTGCCCCTTATATGGTGGTGGGCGACGCAACACTGCAAGCACTAAGCAACGAACTGCCCGCTACGCTCGAAGAGGTAGCTAAAATTACAGGGTTTAGTCAGATAAAAATTCAAAAATACGGACGCTTGTTTTTGGAAATGCTTGCCGAATCTATCTCATTGCAAGATGCTGATACACAAAAAGCCCTTTTTCCTTCGCATATCCTTTCATATCGCTACTATGCGGCAGGTTCAAATTTGGAACAAATTGCACAAATACGAGGCTATAAAGTTGGCACGATTGCCCAACATTTTATCAAATGCAAAGAAGAAAATCATTTGAATATAGATTACAACGATTTTATCACGCCCCAAGAATTTGAAACCATTAGCAGGGTCATGCTCGAAATCAATGACCCCATACGCCTTGCGCCTACCTTCGAGCATTTTGCAGGCAAATACGACTACGATAAAATTCGCTTTGCACGCGCTTTGATGATAGAACGTGGCATTTGGCAGCAGCAGCAGGGTGAAGAAAGTGTGTAGGTACAGTTGTTTTTTTTGAAGCGATTTGAAAAATGAGCAATCTCAAAATGGCATTTTTTCAAAAAATACCCTATTTTTTGTCGTTTTAAGGCGTTTTTGGCTCTTTTTGGGTCTGATTTTGCTGCCCTTCGAGTTTTTTTTTCAAAAACAAGGAAAAAAAGTTGGTCGCAAGCAAACCTTTCTCTATATTTGCCGTTGAAATGATTGTAGGTACAACGATTTGAAAGTGCTTTCCCTTTCATTTACTCCTTTTTCCAAAAACAGAAAAAAATCTTTTTAAACGCTTTTTAAAACCCATTAGAAAATGAAAAAAATCCTCTCTCTTAGCAGCCTTTTGGCAGTGGCATTGATGGCTTTTGCCTTTACTTTCAAAGCCTTAGAGTACAAACTCGATACACAAGCCTCCAAAATTCATTGGCGTGGCGAAAAAGTTACAGGCTTTCACGAAGGTTATATTGCAGCCAAAAGCGGTAGCTTCAAAGTGGAAGATGGAAAAGTGGTAGGTGGTTCGTTTGTCGTAGATATGAACGCCATCACCTGCACCGATTTGGAGGGCGAATATGCCGATAAACTAATTGGACACCTCAAATCAGATGACTTTTTCAGCGTGGCGAAGTTTCCCACTTCAAAACTCGAACTCAAAAGTGTAGTATGGCAAGGGGGCGACAACTACAAAGTAACCGCCGCCCTAACCATTAAAGACGTTACCAAAGAAATCAAATTTCCTGCCGTCATCAAGCATCAAGAGGGTGAAATCAACGCCACTGCCCAACTTACCATCGACCGCACCGACTATGGCGTGCAGTACGGTTCGGGCAGCATCTTCAATAGCTTAGGCGATAAGGTTATCTACGATAATTTTGACTTGAAAATCAATTTGGTAGGTAAAAAATAAACTTTTTAACCGTCGCGGAGGCTTTTAGCCGTCCGCGAGGTTTTTTCAAAAATAAAAAACCGTTGTTTAGGCTTTTAGCCATTCGTGAGGTGTCTTTTTTCAAAAAGAAGAAAACTGTTGTTTAGGCTTTCAGCCGTCAGCGAGGTATTTTCTGTTTTGGAAAAAACCTCGCCGACGGGCTTGCCCTCGGCGACGGTTTTTTTATTTAAACTTTATTCTACAAAAATCTTAGTCAAATCTAGGCTTAAATCGGGAAAAATGTGTGCCTTGAAGGTTTCTTCTTCTGAAAACATGCCCAAAAGTTGGTATTTCCCTTGTGGGTCTAAAATAAATTGCTGCAAGACCTGTTCGTAGGGAAAAACTACCCAATATTCTTTTACGCCGCTTTCTTGGTAGAGTTCGAATTTGGTCTGGACTTCTTTTTTTGAGTTGCCTTTTGAAAGAATTTCTATAATCAGGTCGGGCGCACCAAGGCAGCCGCGCTCGTCTATTTTTTGCTTGTCGCAAATGACGCAAATATCAGGCTGCACAACGGTATAAATGTCTTTTTCTGCCGTAGATTTTTCTTTATCGAGCAAGCGCACATCAAAGGGGGCAGAGAAAACTTCGCATTTTTTAGATTCTACATACCCAAAAATGTGAAAATGCAATCTACCTGAAAGCCGCTGATGCTTGGCACTGGGGGCAGGCGACATCTTGAAAATTTTACCCTTGATGAGTTCAACGCGCTCCTCCAAACGCCAACGCAGGTAGTCGGCATAGGTATAAACGGCTTCTAAGTCGAGTTGTGAAAAGTCGGTGATGGCTGTGTTCATGGGTCTGATGTTTTAACCGTCGCTGAGGCTAAAGCCGTCAGCGAGGTATTTTCCAAAATAGAAAAAAAACCTCGCCGACGGCTAAAAGCCTCGGCGACGGTTGTTGTTATTTTGCCACTTCTATTTTTTGGGCTTCTACCCAAGTTTTGTGTTCGTTGGTATAATAGAGATAGGCAGTCGAGGCTTTTGCCGTATAAGAACCTGCAATTTCGGCTTTTAGGTCGAGTTCTACGGTTCTGACTTCTTTGGGCTTCATCTGACGATAATAGAGAATGACGCTATTTTCGCGCACTTCATAGAAATCGTACTTGCCCTCTTCTTGCAATTTTTTGAGTTGCCAAGGTTGTGGCGAAAGCCCCCCTGCGATACCCAAAATTGCGACTGTCATGGCTTTTCCTTCTTTGGTTTTGTTGGAAATGGTAGCGGAAAGGCGCACCGTTTCACCTACCTGTGTTTTGCCTTTGGCTAATTTTGTTTGCAGTTCTATTTCGCATTGGGGGCTACTTTGCGGCAGGGTGCTATTGTACCGAATCGAGAGCGTGTAGGGCAGGGCATTTTTTACCCCCACAAATTTTACCGATAGCGTGTTTTCGCCTTTTTGTAGGTGCTTTTCTAAGTTTGCTATCAAGATTTGGTTTTCTTCTCCTTTTTGGTAGGATTTGGTAGCTACTTTTTTGCCTGCTACCCAAATTTCGATAGTGCCATCTTCCTGCGCTTTTTTAGCAAACTTAGCAAATTCGGTTAGGGCTTTTAGAGCCAAAACGGTACTTTGCGTATTGCCAAAACCGCCATAGTTGCGCGAGCCGATAAGGAATTTTGCGCCATTTTGTATCGCTAAGGCGGCTTTTTGGTCTGCTTTCAAGGCTGCCAAAAGTGCTAAGGAAGTGGTTTCGATGTGCAATCCATTTCCCGTAGAAACGGTAATGGAGTGTTTTTTGCCTTCCCACGCGCCTTTTTCGGTTTGCATTTTGAGCAAATTTTTCAAGACCTCCTCGGCGCGTTTGTCTTTGGTATTGTATAAAATATTGGCTAAAAGTGCCATTTGATAGGGGTCTTGGCTGGTGGTGGCATTTTGATACACGCCTTCAATTTCGGCGGTTAGATTGGCACTAAAACCTGCCTCTGTGAGTGAATAGACGATATAAGCGTCTGTAATTTCTTTGTCGGCTCTGCCAAAAGAATCGAGAGCTTTGTCGTTGCGAAGGAAACCGCCTTTGCCATCTTTTCGGCTCAAAAGCCAATCGGCTGTGCGTTTGACCATCGCTTCTTCTACTACTTTTTCCATTACGCCCTGCATATCGCGAAATTCCATCAGACCATAAGCCGTCAGTGCTTCGTGTGGCGGATTCGAGCCAAACCATTCGTAGCCCTTGTCTTTGGTTTCATAGCTCACCAAACGCTTGTAGCCTTGTTCTATCAAATTTTGCGCCCTTGTTACTACTTCGCCTTGTGTAACGCCATTGTCTTGTAGGTACTCCAAAACCAAAATATTGGGATAGGTAGAAGAAGACGTTTGCTCGAAACAGCCATAAGGTTCGCGCAAAATAGATTCTATACCTGCCAACATATCCGAAAGCGGCGAAGGATAAGCCGAAAAATCGGCGCGAAGCGTCCCTTCCACAGGGTTGAGAATCGAAAAAGTGTAGCTTTTTTCTACCTCCTGCGCCGAAAACGAAACCGCCGAAGGAAAGCCTTTGCCATTGATAAAGACTTCCTGCTCGAAGGCATCTCTGTATTTTTCCGACTCGAAGGCAAGCGCAAAAGTATCTTTGCCCATCACATTCAAGACTTCAAAAGGTAGGAAAATCGTCTGCGTTTCGCCTGCTTTTAGGGTTAGTTCTTGCTGCAAAAGTTTTTCGTTGAGCGGTTTCCATGCAGTAGGCAGTTTCAAATTGAGCTTGCCTTTGATGTCTTTTTTTGTACTATTTGCCAAACTAAGCGGAATTTCAATCTTATCGCCCATTGCCATAAAGAGTGGCACTTTGATATCTAAGCTCAAAGGTTTTTGGGTAAAATAGCTCTTTTGCGCTCTGCCCACACTGCCTTCTATGCCTACGCCTTCGCAAGTGATTTGGAAAGCCGAAATTTCGTCAGAATTATAGAAAGTGAGAGTGGCTACGCCTTTTTGGTCTGTGCGAACATTGCCCGACCAAAAAATGGTGCTTCTAAAATCGTTTCGCACTTCTACCTCCTGACTTTGGCTATAATCAGGAGCAGGGAAAACACGCGCCCGATAGTAGCGCGAAGGGGCAGGTGCTTCGTCTTTTTTCTTGTCTATCAAATCGCCGTCCCAAAATTCGTCGTCTAAGACCTCAAAGAAGGCTTCTTCGGCTTCCTGTGCGGCTTCCAAAAGAGGCTTTTCTGCCGCCATCATAGGCTTGGCTACTGCTGCCATTTGTGGTAGGTCAAGCGGTGCGGCTTCGGCTTCAATTTCGGGTATGTCTGCGCCGCCCATCCAGTCCATTTCTTCGGCTTTTTCTTTGTTGCCTTTTTTGAAGATGCGCCCTTCTCTTTGCACTGCCCTACTCTTAAAAACTTTCATTTGATAGGCATATAAAGCAATATCTGTACTGTATTCCGAAATTTGCTTTCTATCATACGCGCCTTCTTTGGGTTCTACGGTGATAGAGATAGGCTCATATAGGGCGATACCTTCAAAGCTAAACCTTCCGTTTTGGTCGGTGATGGCACTTTTTTCTGTCCCTTCTATCAAGACCTTTCTACCTTTGGCAGGGTCTCCGTTTGCTTCATAGACCGTTCCTGCAATAAGGGCTTTTTCGGCGGCTTTTTGGGGGCTAAACGTCTTGGCATCTACTATTTGCTGCCACTCAAATTTCCGCCAGCCCTGTGTGAGGGTGAGCAATTCAAGCCCTTGGGCGGCTTTTTCTTCTTTTGGGTCGAAATAAAATTGGGGGTCTTCTATTTCGCCTTGTAGGTCGCTTTCCAAAAGTAAAAAAGAGAGAATGTGGCTCGATTTATCGTCGGCAAAGGAGAGCAATTTGGCTTCGGCTACCGAAAGGGAAACATTGGCAGGGATTGGAATACCGTCGGCATCTGTGGTGCGAAGGGTGAGCGTTACTTTTTCGCGTGGTTGATACGAATCTTTATCCGTTTCGAGGCGAATCTTCATGCCCTCATTTTCTTTTTGGTTGAAAAAGAGTCTTTCGGCGCGTTCTATGCCTTTGCTATCGAAGAGCGTTATCTGCACTACGCCTACGGGCATTTTTTTGGTATCAAAATCAAGTTGGTTATAGCCCTTGTCTGCCAAAAATTCTTTTGCAAAGACTACCTCGCCACGTATTTGTGCTATCAGGCTAAGGCGTTCTTCTTTGGGTGCAAAGAGGGTAATTTTTTTGCTCGGATTTGAAAAGTCATAATTGGGAAGGGCGTTTTCCGATTTGGGTTTGGTCTGTGCCTGCTGATAATATTCCAAGCGCAAGCCATAGCCGATAGGCAACACTTCGGGTAGGGGGTAGGTTTGTGCTACTTTTTGCGGACTTATCAGGCGTGCGCTATATCTTTCGCCTGCTTTGGGTCGGAAAAGAAATGCGCCCATTCCCTTGTGGTAGCTTTCGAAGGTAGCCACAACTGCACCTTTTGTGTCTATAATTTCACCCGCCAAATCTGCTGCCTTTCCGTATTCGTCTTTGGCAAGAAAGGCGATTTTATTTTCAAAATCAGCAATCATTTCGCCACCTTCGGGCAAAAATTCGAGTGTGAAGCGATTGAGTTTGATAGGAATGGCGCGTGAGATAGATTCGGTCTGCCCCTGATAGGCAAATTTTATATTGAGCAAACCGTCGTTGCTTTCCAATTTGGCAGGAAGCTGAAAGGCTACTTGGGCTTTTCCTGCTGCGTCGGTGGTGAAAGATTTTTCTAAAAACAAGTCATTTTCTAATAAAATCTGCGCCTTTACTTGCTGATTTTCAAGGGCTTGGTTTTTCAAGTCTTCTAAGGTTAGGGTCGCTTCTACAAGGTCTGCTGCACCATAAGCCTCCTTTTCAAACTGCAACTTCATTTTTAGACGCGGCAAGATGACCTTTTGCACCTGCATCTCTTTTTCAAAAATGAGGGTCTGGGGAAAATTCTCCTGCCATTGTGTATAGGCGCGAACTTTGTATAAGCCGCCTGCTGCATTTTCTTCCAACTCAAAATCGCCGCTGGCAGTGCCTTCCTTTAAAATAAGGTGCAACTTTTTGGCTACATTGCCTTTGGGGTCTATTAGTTCTACGTGCAGAATTTCGGACTGTGTAGAAGGGCGCAAAGTGGTTTCGTTCTGCACATAAGCCTGAAACCATATCGTTTCGGAAGGTTTGTAGAAAGGCTTATCGAAATGCAAATAAACGCGCTCGGCATTGCGCTCCTGCGTGAATTGAGATAGCTTTTGGGATAGTTTTTCTATCCAATTATCATCTAAAAATCGAAACGACCAAAAAGAAGCCATAAAGAGTAGTGATAAAATAGGTAAAATAAATAATGTTTTTTTCATAAGGAGTAAAATTTTAGGCTCAAAATAGGAGAACCAAAAAATAGATACAAGCCAAGCAAGATACTACTTTTATTCCTTTGATGCAAAAAAAGCGCGTTTCCATAAAAGCCCTATAAGTGCGTTTGTTTTTTTACTTTGCAGCAGCAAAAGCTGTTTTGGCAGAAAAAATACGCGCCGTTTTTTTATCTTTGTGCCTTATCCTTCTTTTTTTCAAATGTATGGCACGTATCAAAATAGAACTACCCGAAAAGCAAATCTTTGAAACAGAAATAGCGGTGCGCGTCACCGACCTCAATTACGGCGGACACGTCGGAAATGATACTTTCCTATCCTACCTGCACGAAGCGCGTCTGCAATGCCTTTTGCAGGCAGGCTATAAAAGCGAACTTCACTTCGGCGATACCACAGTGGGGATTATTATGGCAGACGCTGCCCTGCAATATTTGGCAGAGGGTTTTTATGGAGATAGTCTGCTTATCAAGATTTTTTTGGGTGAAATTTCGCGCGTCGGCTACGATTTATACTATCAAATCATAGAGCGCAAGAGTCAGAAAGAGGTCTTGCGTGCCAAAACGGGTATTCTTTCTTTCGATTATGCGTTGCGAAAAGTTGCGCCCATTCCAGAGGAACTTAAAAATAGGTGGCAAATGGCATAACTTTTTCCTACTCGAAAGGGTTTGCACAAAAAAACAAACCCAAGATGCGCCAACGTTACTCTCTTTCCCAAATTGTAGATTTGGAGAGCCGCTTCCGTACCAATTTCATCAATTCGCTGACAGGCTTTAAAAGTTTGGCTTTGGTCGGTACGGTAGATGCTGCCCAACAAACGAACTTAGCCGTTTTTAGTCAGATATTTCATTTAGGCGCAAATCCTGCCCTTATTGGTATGATAGTGCGCCCTGATGTTTCGCCCCGCCATACGCTCGAAAACATCGAGCAGGTCGGCTATTATACCCTCAATCACGTAACAGCCGATTTCTACCAAAAGGCACACCAAACGGCGGCGCGTTATGCAAAAGAAGTGTCTGAATTTGAAGCCGTTGGGCTTACCCCTGAATGGAAGGCAGACTTTGCCGCGCCCTTTGTTGCCGAATCGCAGGTACAAATAGGGCTAAAATTAGAAGAAAAACACGAACTTCTTATCAATGGGACAATTTTGGTCATTGGCTCTATTCAAGAGGTCTTTGTGGCGCAGCAGTATGTCGGCATAGATGGTTTTGTGGATTTAGAACAAGCGGGTAGCCTCACTTCTTCGGGACTCGATAGCTACCACAAGACCCAAAAAATTGCACGATTGAGCTATGCCAAGCCCTATCAGCCACTCAAAGAAGTTTAGAAAACAAAAAACAAAATCGCGCTTTTGTGTGTGCCTACAAAACAAGGTATCATTTTTGAGCAAAAGAGCCAAGCACTGCGGTGTTTGGCTTTTATTTTTTTGCTAAAAATTTTGTTCTAAACATGCAAATTTCTATGAAAACAATCTCCAAATCGGGGTTTCGATGGGGGCTATTGGGAATCTTTTTCTGGCTTTCCCTCACCTTCCAAACTGCTTGGGCGCAGACGCTCTATGAAGTAACCTTTCAGGCAGCACGCGTTACCTATAAAGGTTTTTTGGTTTATTTCAATGAAGAAGACGCTTATATGCGCGTCGGCTACACCTATCAGGGGACGTATCACGTCGTCGATGTCAAGTACAAATCTTCTTCGTATCAGGAAGATGGTACGAATTTCTTTGTGATGATTGGCAGCAATCCTACCTATATCACCAGTGCTTCGCGCGGCATGACCTACAATCCCGACCACTTTTTTTGGTTTTGGGAGGGGGACTACAACAATCAACTCCCCTATGTAACCGACGACCCCGATTTCAACGAAAACAACGTTATCCAAACCAAATCGTATCGCGAAGTAGATGCCAAAGAACTCACGCCTACTTATTTGAGGCAATTTTTCCGCACCGACGAGCGGCAGTACAAGGCTCTTTTGCGCATGAACAGCGAAAACAACGCGACACTTGCCCAAAACAATAGCAGCCAAAACAACAATAATAGTTCGCAAAATACGAATCAGAATAGCAGTAACAGCAGCAATAATAGCAATAGCAGCAACACACAAAAGGCAAAGATGCACCTTGTCTTGGTTGTCAATACTGACATTGCCGATATTGGACAGAGTTGTAAGGTTGATGGTACAATAATGGAAACAGAATTTCGCGAAATTGCCAAAGCCATCGGGATTTCTTTCCAAAAGTACACCATTTCGGGGCAAAATTTCACGCGCAGCAAAGTAGAAAGCACCTTGCAAGGCATACAGGTAGGGCGAAACGACATCATCGTCTTTTATTATAGCGGACACGGCTTCCGCTGGTCAAATCAAACTGACCGCTACCCACAATTCGACATGCGCTCTTCCGACTACACACGCCTAACCGAACAAACGGCACTGCCCTTTTCGAGCATCGACCAGTTTTTCGCTACCAAAGGCGCACGCCTGACCCTGCTGCTTGCCGACTGTTGTAATTCCGACGTTGGGCGCAATCAATATACCAGCACTACCTTTATGGCAAGCCGCTCGTATCAAGGAGCTGAAATTAGCAAGCTCAAAAAGTTATTTTTGGAGGCGCGTGGCAAGCTCATCATGAGCGGAAGCGCACCGGGCGAATATGCGTGGTGCAATGTCAATGGCGGATTTTTTACCCTTAGTTTTATGCAGGCTTTGAAGGAGGAAATTGGCTACATGCGCGGAGAGAATCCCAACTGGTATAATATTGTCAAGAATACGCAAAATAATACCAAGTACAAAATCAATTCTTGTGCTACCTGCAAGCCTCAAAACCCTATTGCAGAGGTTAAAATTTCTAACTAATAAGCCCCGTTTTGTATGATTCGATTACTTCAATCTTTCCTTTTTTTATCGCTTTTTTTCCTTTTTTCTATGAACTTGTCTTCGCCTACACACCCCGTTTGGGGCAAGCAGGAAGCCCTACTCAAAGAAGCCGACAAGGTGGAAGTCTTCCTACTCGAAGAAACCCCGACGCACCCGAAGGAGCAGCAAAAGTCGGAAGCCTATTTTGCCGATTTCCGCATCTTGGAGCGATATACGCCTGCCGATTCGCTCTTTGATACGTTGCGCCTTTTGCTATCCGATACGACACAATTTGAATTGGAGCAGAAAAAAAGCTGTCCTATGCAGGCGCAGTATGGCATTTGCTTTTCCAAAAAGAAAAAATTTGTCGGTCTTGTGATTTCGAAGGCGGATTGCCCTAAGAGTTTTGTCGTTAGTTCGGAAAAGGATTTGCTCAAAAAGCCGCTCGATTTAGTCTTAGAAAGTCGTTTTTATCCTATTTTGGATAGTCTGACGCAGAAAAAATAAAAGTAAATACTTTTACTACAATTTTATGAAAGATACACACCCTACCTACCGCAGGTGGGGTGTTTTTTTTATGGGTATCAATTTTTATATACGAAAAACGAAAACGCCTTTTTCTAAAAACTGCATTTTTCTAAGATAAAAATAAAAAAAATATTTGGAGCGTATATTTTTTATGGCTACTTTTGCAGCATCTTACACAAGTAAGATATTTTATTCTTCACAACTTAAAATTCATATAACCATGAATCTCAAATCTCAAATCCAAGGCATTAGCCTGATGTTTCTTCTCACATTTCTTTTTGTGAGTTGCTCGCCAGAGGAAATAGCACTACCTTCAAACGCTGAAAAAAGCCTTCGCCAAGAAGATGTTTTTCTCTCTCCGCAAGGGTGGCTTGTCTTCAAAGACGACTCTATCTTTTCAAATTTAACGGAAAAATTGCACCAAATGCCTCGAACAGAAATTGAAACTTGGGAAAAATCGATAGGTTTTACCTCCTTGAATAGCATCTATGAGCAAGCCATAGACGAGCAAGAAAGCTATTGCGCCCAATTTGAGCAAGCAAGCCCCGAACAAATCAGAGAGCTAATTGCCTCTAATAAAATCTACGCACCCTTTGTAGAAACACATAAAGAGCTTTTTTCTTTCAATGACGATAAAACTTTTGATATGAATGTGGCACTTCCTTTTTTCAAATATGGCAAAGTTCTTAATACAAGCAACTTGGTGCAGGTAGGAAAAGAAATAAGAATGTACCATCAAGACATGTATAAGGTACTTATTGATGGCGACCTTGCTAAAATTGACTTGCTTATCAGTGCTACAGAAACAGATGAAGAAAAGGGCATTTTTGTATCGAGAGTCATTATGACCTCAAGCCGAGATGGTCGTGTGCAAGAAGGTGCCTGCGTTAATACTTCCAATGGAGAAAGCATAGGTAGTGAAAAAGTAGAAGGTGAAGTCCGTGCCAATCACGTCCATCATCCAACTGCTCAGGCGCATGAGCGAAAGGTCTTTATTCGTGCGACCAACAAAATCAAATCTCCTATAATTGGTTGGAATAAGAAGAGAACTCACCATTTGCAAATCTATGGCGCAGTTTACATTAATGACCTATTTGGTATGGTAGGCGTTCAACTTAATTTTAGTCACAATACTATGAACAATCTCAAGGCAGAGATTTATGAAGAACCTTATAAGAAATCTGGAACAGGGTATCACTGGACTCGCATAATATCTGTTAATGGGCAATTTTCCGCACAAGGGCGCGGTAACACTTTTTGCTCTCACGTAGATTAGTTCTAAGTTTCTCCAAACATGAAAACATTATTCAGCTTCTTATTCTGCTTATTCAGCTTTTCCCTACAAGGGCAAGTGGTAGGAGTGGCTATGGAAGGAGGCGCAAATTTTGGTATTACGCGAAGCCAAAGCGACCAAAATTATTTGAGAACGCCACTTGTTGCAGGGAAATTTATAGGCGCACGTGTTTATTTGATTTTTCCCAAACTGCCTTCCTATCGCTTTCATGTCGGCTTAAATAGGAGTGAGTATTTAAGTCGTTGTGATTTTCAAATTGCCAATAACAGGATTGACAATCCTGAATTGAGAGTAAACTTGGGACGCATTTGGATATTGCCTCTTCAAATAGAAAGGGTAATTTGGCTGAGAAAGGGAAAGTGGGCTTTAAACCCAAAAGTAGGAATCAGTTTACTTAAAAAAGGGGTAAATATGAGTGGATATGGCGTTTGGAGTCAGGCTTTTGCTACTTATTATCCGCACCGCTACACTTCTTTTACGGAACTTATCTTTAATTCCCATCAAGGTTTTGTGCAGTCGCAGGGAGCTATTCCGATACAAAATCAGAAGAATTGGTCTTTGGGTTTAGAGGTAGGTTTGAGTTTGGAATATCACTTCCAAAACTCTCCTTTTTCATTTGGCGTGCATCAGACCTACCTGCATGGTTTGAAAAATATGGCAGAGGGAACTACGTGGTTTGAAGCTCCTCAAATTGTGGAATTATCACGCTTAGAAGGTCGTCTTCAGCACAATTTAGATAGGTTCGCTATCTATGGTAGTCTTTGTTATCAAATTATGTGGAAGTAAGTTTTTTGTATCTATCTCAACACCCTACCTACCGCAGGTGGGGTGTTTTCATGTAAGTTTTTCGTAAGAAAGCTAAAATAGCTATTGCCTTTTCTTTTAGAAATGCAAATCTTTTACTTTCGCCTATGGGATACCATTGAGCGGAGTAAAATGTACCTTTTTTTTAATATCAGAATAATA